>JBDLJY010000020.1:0-35462 GCA_039714115.1 Pseudomonadota bacterium
GGTTTTTAATTTCTTCTGCATGACGTTTGTCGTGACAATGACGGTGCAATAATACCAGATTGGAGTATTCATCTTTACCCCCTTTACACCGATAAATTATATGGTGAGACTCCATCAAGTCCTCATTGCTCAATCTGCTCTTACATTCAGGGCAGATTCCGCCTTGTTTCCTCAGCATCTTTGCCTTAGATGGTGTAATGTTGCCATAACCTTTAGACAATCTGTCTGCCCAATAGGCGGTGTCACCATCGTAGTATGACCTATCAAAACCGACTTTGGCGTAACTACCGGTACGCTCTTTATGCTTGGAGTAAGCTTTAATAGCTTTCACAATCGCGCCATCTTTTGTAGCCATAAATACCCAGTTCATCCCGTTAAGGTGTCCAAAGTATTTCTCAACTACCCATTTCTTACCTTTTAGTGGATGCCTACGTTGCGCCCACTGATATAACCTCTTCCATAACAGGTGGTCTAGTTTGCTGAAAGCTTCACTAGAATGCACTGCTTTGTAATAATTAGCCCAACCAGTTAATTTAGGTTGAATAATATTTATCAAGGCTTCTGGCGTGACATTCTTCAACTTCCAGATTGTGTCACTGATTTCTCTCCAATGCGCTTTAATCTTGTCTTTTGTCGGTTCTACTCGTAAAACATGCGTTGCTTGTGCTCGTTTCTGCTCAGTTTTAGTACCATTCATCAATTTTAACTTATAAGTACCTTTAATCTTGTTCTCATAATGTCTGATATGATGGCCTAAAAAGTCGAAGCCGTCAGTCGAGTGTACTATCTTGGTTTTTTCCTCAGATAGTGTTAATCCACGTATTTTCAACCATTGCTCTATAAATCTTTTGGATTCCTCTATGACCTCTTTATCCTCATGGATTACAACAAAGTCATCAGCATATCTAACCAAGTCTATCTTTAGATTTACTCTTGCTTTATATTTTTTGCCAGTCTTTTTGTTGGTTACTATACTGACTTTTGTTTGACCAACTTTCTTTTTCCAGCCTTCTATCCCGCGTAAATGTTCAATTAAGTCAGTTTCCATTTGGTCGAGAGCTATATTTGCTAAAAGTGGCGAAATAGTACCACCTTGCGGCGTACCTTCATCAGTCTGGTGCATTTGATTTTCATACATATAACCAGCCTTTAGCCACCTTTTAATTATAGGTCTCCAGTGTAAATCAATTTGCGTTGCAAGATATTTATGGTCAATATTATCAAAACATCCTTTGATGTCTGCATCCAAAACCCATTTTTGTTTCTTAAACAGAACACTAGCAATTTTGTCAATTGCGTCATGGCATCCCATTCCAGGTCTGAATCCAAAGCTACACGATTCAAACTTAGCTTCATAGTAGGGTTCCATTGCCAGCTTCGTAGATGCTTGCATTGCCCTGTCTTTAATCGTAGGTATTCCTAATGGCCTCAGTTTACCGTTGGCTTTAGGAATCATCACCCGTTTTGCAGGCTTTGGTCGGTACTTATCCCAACCCCTACGAATTGTGTCCAGAACATCTTTAACCAGTTTAATCTTATCTTTAGCTGTTTTAGCTTTCTTAAAATCTATGCCCGCAGTACGCTTGCCAGTGTTATCAGTAGTCACCTTTCTGACTGCATACAACGCGCCGCATGTCGAGTTTTGCAATAGGTACATTAGGCCATTAATGCCCCACTGTATTTACCTGATTTTGTAGCTTTATAAATTCGCTTTTGCAAATTGAATACAAGCTGTCGTACCTTTTTCCAAATAATAGTATCCCAGTCCCAATCTTTCATAATCGCCTCATTTGTCATCAAATAAGACGGCCACTTCTGGGGCAGTGAGCCCCCTTGGAACTCAAATACCCTGTCAGGAAACGGATATTTCCAGAGAATATTCATAATTTAGTTTTAAACCTACCGTTACTACCGACGAGGTTCTGTCGGAAATGTTCAATTGAATTCATACCTTATAGCCATTCCGTGAGGTTAATCGGCATATCCAGAATCCCACTTGGATGATTTCATCTGGCTTTAGCTTTCCCACCTCATCCTACCCAGTGCCGCCGCTAGATACCAAAGGGCATCCCTCTTGCGAGTCCAGCAAGTGGCATAGAATCTTAGCACTGTTTTTACTCGTTCCTACAGCATGTCTTACATACAAGTTTAGGGTATATCCTATAATCGGACGTGTATCGGACAATCGTATTTGAGAGAATCTTAGCCCAAATACCTACTAACCTGTTATCCCATATAGGGATTATTAATTACCGACCCTACGAATATTCCCAATGCCTGTTACGCTTGCCCTTTTGGGGTTTTATGACCTTGCACTGGACACTCACTTCCTATGAGAACCGGTCATTGCTTTCTAGCTGATTGCCTAGCTAGGTGGGATAGGCATATAGCATCCACACACCACACTGTAAGTTTTATATTAAGGCTTTATTTTCGCTAAATTATTAGCTAATTAGGCCAAACGAGTCGCACAAATTCAGTTAATTGTTTTTGTGCATGAACTTACATGCTGATTGTAGCACACGTTAAACTTGGCACCACAGGTCATGTCTTAACAGTTCGTGTTCTGTCCTCAACTTTCACCCTACAGTGCCAGTCTTCAAAACCGTGCTTGAGACTTTCGACCTCACACGGCTCCTCGGATTCATGTCTCCAGACATGAGCATCTTTTTCAATCAGTCATATGCTATAACTTGAGTCTTGCTCGAAGTCATGGGCTCTTCGGAACATTATTACCCATGCCTTAACTACTATAACCCGCTTCAATACCACACTCTCTCGTCTTTGTGCGTGTTACCACTATCGAACTGATTCTTTCCGTAGTGTTTCAGGTTTTTAATTTCTTCTGCATGACGTTTGTCGTGACAATGACGGTGCAATAATACCAGATTGGAGTATTCATCTTTACCCCCTTTACACCGATAAATTACATGGTGAAACTCCATCAAGTCCTCATTGCTCAATCTGCTCTTACATTCAGGGCAGATTCCACCTTGTTTTCTCAGCATTTTAGCCTTAGATGGTGTTATGTTGCCATAACCTTTGGACAATCTATCTGCCCAATAGGCGGTGTCACCATCGTAGTATGACCTATCAAAACCGACTTTGGCGTAACTACCGATACGCTCTTTATGCTTGGAGTAAGCTTTAATAGCTTTCACAATCGCGCCATCTTTTGTAGCCATGAATACCCAGTTCCTCCCATTGGAGTGTCCAAAGTATTTCTTGACTACCCATTTCTTACCCTTTTGTGGATGCCTACGTTGCGCCCACTGGTATAACCTTTTCCATAGCAGCCCATCTAATTTCCCGAAAGCTTCACTAGAGTGTACTGTTTTGTAATAGTTTGCCCAACCAGTTATCTTTGGCTGGACAATATTTATCAAGGCTTCTGGCGTGACACTTTTTAACTTCCAGATTGTGTCGCTTATTTCTTTCCAGTGCATCTTTATCTTTTCTTTCGTCGGTTCTACTCGTAATACATGCGTTGCTTTGGCTCGTCTCTGTTCCGTTTTAGTGCCATTCATCAACTTCAACTTATAAGTACCTTTAATCCGGTTCTCATAATGTCTTATATGATGACCTAAAAAGTCGAAACCGTCCGTGGAGTGTACTATCTTCGTTTTCTCCTGAGATAGTGTTAGTCCACGTATTTTCAGCCATTGCTCTATGAATTTTTTGGATTCCTCTATAACCTCTTTATCCTCATGGATTACAACAAAGTCATCAGCGTATCTAACTAAGCTTATTTTTAAATCGCTCCTGTACTTGTATTTTTTACCGGATTTTTTGTCAGTTTTTGTACTGACAGTGCTTACGCCAATTCTCTTCTTCCAGCCCTTTATTCCACGTAAATGTTCAATCAGGTCAGTTTCCATTTGGTCAAGAGCTATATTAGCTAATAGTGGTGATATGGTACCGCCTTGTGGCGTACCCTCTTTGGTCTGGTGTAATTCTTTGTCATACATGTATCCAGCCTTTAACCACCTCTTAATTATAGGTCTCCAGTGTATATCAATTTGCGTTGCAAGATATTTATGGTCAATATTGTCAAAGCATCCTTTGATGTCTGCATCCAGAACCCATTTTTGCTTATTCAGTAGGACACTAGCAATTTTATCAATTGCGTCATGACATCCCATGCCAGGTCTGAATCCAAAACTACATGATTCAAACTTAGCCTCATAATAGGGTTCCATTGCCAGCTTCGTCGATGCTTGCATTGCTCTGTCTTTAATTGTGGGTATCCCAAGTGGCCTTAATTTGCCATTGGCCTTGGGAATCATTACCCGTTTTGCAGGCTTTGGTCGGTACTTATCCCAACCCCTACGAATTGTGTCCAGAACATCTTTAACCAGTTTAATTTTGTCT
Organism: Pseudomonadota bacterium; assembly: GCA_039714115.1. Taxonomy (GTDB): domain Bacteria; phylum Pseudomonadota; class Gammaproteobacteria; order Beggiatoales; family Beggiatoaceae; genus Thiomargarita. The sequence continues at coordinate 4,372 of JBDLJY010000020.1, forward strand.
TTAGCTGTCTTAGCTTTCTTAAAATCTATGCCCGCTGTACGTTTGCCAGTATTATCAGTGGTCACCTTTCTGACTGCATACAACGCGCCGCATGTCGAGTTTTGCAATAGGTACATTAGGCTTTTGGCCTTGCTGTACTTACCTGATTTTGTAGCCTTATAAATTCGCTTTTGCAAATTGAATACAAGCTGTCGTACCTTTTTCCAAATAATTGTATCCCAGTCCCAATCTTTCATAATCGCCTCATTTGTCATTAAATAAGACGGAAAGTTCTGGGGCAGTGAGCCCCCTTGGAACTCAAATACCCTATCAGGAAACGGATATTTCCAGAGAATATTCATAATTTAGTTTTATACCTACCGTTACTACCAACGATGTTTTGTTGGAATTGTTCAATTGAATTTATAACTTATAGTTATTCCGTGAGGTTAATCAGCGTATCCAGAATCCCACTTGGACGATTTCATCTGGCTTTAGCTTTCCCACCTCATCCTACCCAGTGTTGCCGCTAGATACCAAAGGGCATCCCTCTTGCGAGTCCTGCAAGTGGCAGATATATCTTAACACTGTTTTTACTCGTTCCTACAGCATGTCTTACATACAAGTTTAGGGTAAATTCTGTAATCGGATGTGTATTGGACAACCGTATTTGAGTTCATTATAGCCCAAATACCTACTAACCTGTTATCCCATAAAGGGATTTACAATTACCGACCCTGCGAAGATTCCCATGCCTGCTACGCTTGCCCTTTTGAGGCTTTATGACCTTGCACTGAACACTCACTTCCTATGAACCCCGGTCATTGCTTTCTAGCCGATTGTCATGCTAGGTGAGATAGGCGTTTAGCATCTCACACCACACTGCAAGTTTTACTTTAAGGCTTTGTTTTTGCTAAATAATTAGCGCATTAGGCCAAACGAGTCGCACTAATGAGTTTGTATGCGCCGGTTGGTTTTCACCGCGACACTACCCGGTTTTAGCATGACATCTTCTTCTTCTTCTAGTGGCGTTGGCATTCGTTGCAGGGCAAGCTCAAGGACTTCTTCTATCCATCTGACGGGTTTGATAGTTAAATTGTTCTTGATATTCTCTGGTATTTCCTGCAAATCCTTTTTGTTTTCTGATGGAATTAACACCATGCGTATGCCACCTCTCAGGGCAGCCAGCAATTTTTCTTTCAAACCCCCGATGGGGAGGATTTCACCACGTAAAGTAATTTCACCAGTCATTGCAACATCCGAGCAAACCGGGATGTGAGTCAATATCGATATCATTGCAATACACACACCGACACCGGCACTCGGGCCGTCTTTAGGAGTCGCACCCTCTGGCACATGGATGTGTAGATCATATTTTTGATAGAAATCGGCCTCTATCCCCAAACTTTGTGATCGTGACCGTACCACACTCATGGCTGCCTGAATGGATTCTTGCATAATATCGCCTAATTGTCCAGTATATGACAATTTGCCTTTGCCCGGCATCGTAGCCGCTTCGATAGTTAACAGATCACCACCCACTTCAGTCCATGCCAAGCCGATCACTTGACCAATACGATCAAACTCCTCAGCACGTCCATAACGAAAGCGTCGTACACTTAAATATTTATCCACATTTTTTGTGGTCACCGGTTTTTTAATATCATCGGGTTTGAGCAAAATTTCTTTAACAACTTTGCGGCAAATTTTTGCGATTTCACGTTCTAAGTTACGCACCCCGGCTTCGCGTGTGTAATAGCGAACAATATCGCGGATAGCACTGTCCTCAATCTTGATCTCACTGTCTTTGAGACCATTATTTTTTATCTGTTTAGGGGTCAGATAACCCTTGGCAATATTGATCTTTTCATCTTCAGTGTATCCCGATATACGAATAACTTCCATCCGATCTAAAAGAGGGGGGGGGATGTTTAAGCTATTTGCCGTCGCAACAAACATCACCTCGGAGAGATCATAATCCGCTTCCAAGTAATGATCATTAAATGTATGATTTTGCTCAGGATCAAGTACCTCTAGCAAAGCCGACGACGGATCACCGCGAAAATCCATTGACATTTTATCTATTTCATCCAACAAAAAAAATGGATTACGCACACCCACTTTGGACAGGTTATAGATAATCTTGCCCGGCAATGAGCCGAGATAGGTGCGACGATGGCCCCGAATTTCGGCTTCATCACGCACACCGCCCAAGGACATTCGCACAAATTGACGATTGGTCGCACGCGCAATAGATTTACCCAAAGAAGTCTTACCGACACCGGGCGGCCCTACCAAACAAAGGATAGGCCCTTTCAGTTTTTTCACGCGCAACTGCACCGCGAGATATTCAAGGATCCGTTCTTTAACCTTTTCTAAGCCATAATGATCGGCCTCTAAAACTTGTGAGGCTTTGCTAATATCGCGACAAATTCTGCTACGCTTTTTCCAAGGCACAGCGAGCATCACATCAATATAATTACGCACGACTGTCGCTTCCGCAGACATCGGCGGCATCATTTTAAGTTTCTTGAATTCCGCCGTCACCTTCTCCTTGGCTTCTTTAGACATACCAGAGGTTTCAATTTTATTGGCGAGACTATCCAGTTCATTGGGGACATCTTCAAGTTCTCCTAATTCCTTTTGAATCGCCTTCATTTGCTCATTGAGATAATATTCTCGCTGGCTTTTTTCCATTTGGCCTTTCACTCGTTTACGAAGGCGTTTTTCGACTTGGAGCAAATCAAGTTCGCTTTCCATTAAGCCAACCAGATGCTCCAAGCGTTTTTGCACCTCCGGTATTTCGAGAACTTTTTGTTTTTCTTCTAGTTTTATCGCCATGTGGGCGGCGATAGTGTCTGCCAAACGACTGGGCTCTTCAATACTCGACAAAGAATTAATAATTTCGGGGGGTACTTTCTTATTTAGTTTGAGATATTGTTCAAATTGCTTAGTGACGGAGCGCGATAGGACAGCGACTTCTTTTTCATTCCCCAGGCTGCCAGATAAGGGAGCAACGTGTGCGGCAAATCCTTCCTCTGTAGATATAAATTCTATGACTTTGGCGCGTTGTCCGCCTTCAACTAGTACTTTTAGCGTTCCATCCGGCAATTTGAGTAGTTGTAAAATACTAGAAATTGTGCCAACACCATAAACATCATCCTGTCCGGGATCATCTTTTGAAGAATTTTTTTGTGCTACCAACAGTATATGCTTGTGGTTATTAGCTATTGCCATTTCCAAGGCCGAAACCGACAAATCTCTACCCACAAACAATGGAATCACCATATACGGGTAGACAACCACATCCCTTAAAGGAAGCACAGGCACGATCATTTGGGCTTTTTCTATCACTCCCTCGGAGTACGCCATGGAGAGGTCCTCATATTCAGTTATCAGTTATCAGTTTTTTTTTGTTGGTTTGGTTTTTTATTAAGTCAAGCTGCTGTCATGCGGAGGCTGCCTGTTTTTCTACATTGTCATTGTTGTATAAAATAAATGGCTGAGAGTTGCCTTCAATAACGCCCTCATCAACGACAACCTTAGCAACATTATCCATGGACGGTAACTCATACATGGTATCTAATAACACTTGTTCTAAAATGGAACGCAATCCTCGCGCCCCCGTTTTTCTCTCCATAGCTTTACGTGCCACCGCCCGTAAGGCGGCCGGTCGAAATTCTAGTTCTGTGCCTTCCATCTCAAATAAGCGAGCATATTGTTTAGTTAAGGCATTTTTGGGTTCTGTTAGTATCTGTACCAGTTGATCTTCATCCAATTCCTCAAGCGTTGAAGTCACCGGCAAACGTCCCACAATTTCTGGAATTAAGCCATATTTAATCAAATCCTCCGGTTCAAGGAGATTAAGTAATTGATTAAAGCTCCGTTTATCTTCTTTGATTGACACCTCTGCCGCAAAACCAATGCCGCCTTTTTCAGTACGTGCCTGAATCACTTTTTCTAAGCCGGCAAACGCACCACCACAAATAAATAATATGTTTGTGGTATCAACAACTAGAAATTCTTGTTTTGGATGTTTTCTACTGCCTTGAGACTGTACGGAGGCAACCGTGCCTTCAATTAATTTCAACAGGGCTTGTTGTACGCCCTCCCCAGAGACATCTCTGGTTATCGAGGGGTTATCAGCTTTGCGGGTAATTTTGTCAATTTCATCTATGTAGATGATGCCCGTCTGGGCTTTTTCAACATCATAGTCACAATTTTGCAATAACTTTTGTATGATGTATTCGACATCTTCACCAACATAACCCGCTTCAGTGAGCGTAGTGGCATCAGCCATCGTAAAGGGTACATCTAACAACCGTGCCATGGTTTCAGCCAGCAAAGTTTTGCCAGTGCCGGTTGGCCCTATGAATAACACATTACTTTTGGCAATTTCTACTTCATCGTTTTGGCTATGAGTTTCTAACCGTTTATAGTGGTTGTACACGGCGACGGAGAGTACCTTTTTGGCATATTCTTGCCCAATCACATATTGATTTAAGTGTTGATTAATTTCATGTGGGGTTGGCAAATGCTGAGAGTTGTCGGGTTCAACGCTTTCGGGTGCCACTTCTTGTACAATAATGTCATTGCACAATCCAACACATTCATCACAAATAAATACCGATGGTCCCGCAATCAGTTTGTGAACCTCATGTTTACTTTTTCCACAAAATGAACAATAGAGCATGCGACCATCGTTGCCTCTCTTCTTTGCAGCCATAGTAAATCTCCTGTTAAGTTATCAGTTATCAGTAAACTTTATATTCAAGACCTGTCGTGAAAATTATTTCTTGAAGAAATAGGATTTCTGATAACTGATAACTGATATTATGCCTCTGCCAAGGCTTGCCGTGTCGATAAAACCGCATCAACAAGACCATATTCTACTGCCCCTTCTGGCTCCAGAAAATTATCTCGATCCGTATCTTTTTGGATCGTCTCCAAGGGTTGTCCCGTATGTTTGGCTAATATGGCATTCAGACGCTCACGCACTTTTAAAATTTCGCGGGCATGAATATCAATATCAGTCGCCTGTCCTTGAAAACCACCCAAGGGTTGATGAATCATCATGCGCGAATGGGGTAGGCAATAGCGTTTGTCCTTAGCACCGCCCGCCAGCAGTAATGCACCCATACTGGCCGCTTGGCCAATACACAGGGTACTAATATCGGGCTTGATAAACTGCATGGTATCGTAAACCGCTAGACCCGCACTCACGGCTCCGCCCGGTGAATTGATATATAAGTGTATATCTTTCTCTGGATTTTCTGATTCTAAAAAGAGCAGTTGGGCAACGACGAGATTAGCCATGTAATCTTCAACTTGACCGACTATAAAAACCACTCGTTCTTTCAGTAGCCTAGAATAAATATCATAAGCCCTCTCTCCGCGAGCCGATTGTTCGACTACCATCGGTACTAAACCACCCGTGGCCCAAACCTCAGAGTGTTTTCTATCATTCATATGTTGGCAACCTGTTGGGTTGATTCGACAACACTGTAAAAATCTGTCTGTTTTTCATTTATCTGCGCTCTTTCTAATAACCACGCGACGACTTCGTCCTCTAAGACGATTGACTCCACTTTTCCCAAGCGTTGTTTATCGGCATAATACTCTTGCACCACAGCCTGAGGGTTTTCATAAACAGAGGCAAATTTTTCAATGAGTTGCCGAACTTTATCGGGATTGGCTTGAAGATGATATTTCTTCATCAATTCTCTTACTAAAAGTCCAATTTTAACCCGTTGCCGCGCCTCCTCTTTAAACATATTGGCACTGAGATTTTGAGTTTGCAACTCCTGCTGTCGAATTTTTAACAGGTGTTGTGTTTCATCCTTAACTAAAGATTGAGGGATTTCTTCGATAGGATTGGCCTTCAGCAAAGCCCCAAGTATTTGTTGTTTTACTTTCTCTTCTGTCACATACTTTAATTCACGTTCCATATTGCGACGCGCCTCAGTACGCAACGTCTCAATACGGCCATCTGAGACACCGAACAATTTTATAAATTCTTCATCTATTTCAGGAAGTTGCTGCTCATCTACCTTTGAAACCTGTACCACAAAATGCACAGTTTGGCCGGCTAATGCGGGGTTTTTATGATCTTTAGAAAATGTTAAATCAAATTCGCGGTCATCTCCCTTTCCCGCTCCCATTAATTTTTCCTCAAAGCCGGGCAAAATAAAATTATTTTGTCCCAATATCACCGGCACTTGTTTAAATTCATTCCCTTTGAAGGGTTTACCGTCGATGGTGCCGACAAAATCAATGATAACGCGATCACCGTCACTGCCAGGACGGTCAACCTCATTCCACGTTTTACGTTGTTCGCGTAGCCTAGACAACAGGGTATCAACATCAGCGTCGGTGATTTCGGCTACGGGCTTCTCGACGGCTAATCCGTCTACATGCAATGTGGTGATGTCAGGATAGATTTCAAAAATAGCACTATAAGACATTCCCTGTTCAAGCTTTCTAATGTCGCTCTTCATTTCAAAGCTAGTTTCACCAACAACACGCAGCTTTTCTTCCGCGATGGCTTCGCCAAAACTGGTATGTATGATTTCATTAGCGATTTCTTGGCGCACCTTTTGACCATATCTTTGCTCGACCACTCGCATGGGGACTTTTCCCGGTCGAAAGCCATTGATTTTGGATTGATGCGCCAAAGATTTTAGACGCTCTTGGATTTTGGGTTCGATACCTTCTTTAGGTATCCCAATTGTCATACGACGCACGACACCACTCGTCGATTCTACGGACACTTGCATGTCTTAAACCTGTTGTTTTATTGTTAACATATTTATGGTGCGAAAGGAGAGACTCGAACTCTCACAGGTTGCCCTACTGGCACCTAAAACCAGCGCGTCTACCAATTCCGCCACTTTCGCTCTTGATTTTGAAACAAAATAGCCGTGAGTGGTGGGCCGTGTAGGGATCGAACCTACGACATCCTGATTAAGAGTCAGGCGCTCTACCAACTGAGCTAACGGCCCTATGTTTGTTTGGTGGGCCGTGTAGGGATCGAACCTACGACATCCTGATTAAGAGTCAGGCGCTCTACCAACTGAGCTAACGGCCCGCATTCGGGTTTGCCATTCTACTAAAATTGAGCCCCTCACTGCAAGGGGTTTATCAATTATTTGTCATCAGTCATCAGTTATCAGTTATTAGTTGTTCTCCAACTGATTGGTTATACTATCCTTTTTAGGATAGCAGAACCGAAAAAAAATTTTTTATGTAGACTCCGGCACCAAACGATGATATTTTTCCATCAACTCTTCTTGGCTTTCCTCATTATTAGGATCGTCGAGGATACAATCCACCGGACAGACTTCCACACATTGCGACGTTTCATAGTGCCCCACACATTCCGTACAGAGATTAGGGGCAATCACGTAAATTTCATCGCCTTGGGTAATTGCCCCATTGGGGCATTCTGGCTCACACACATCGCAGTTAATACATTCATCAGTAATATAAAGTGCCATGAGAGTTCCTGACTAAAAGACTAAGAATGAGTCATTCTAACACATTTTTTGATAAAGTGCAGCTCGCACGATTGGTGAAACAAAGTCATCAACTGGGCCCCCTAAGGCCGCAACTTCTCGCACCAGTGAGGATGAAATATAGGTATATTCACTAGCTGGGGTAAGAAATATGGTCTCAATGTCGGGGATCAAGGTACGATTCATGCCTGCCATTTGAAATTCATACTCAAAATCTGATACGGCTCGCAAGCCGCGCACAATGACTTGGGCATCGCTCTGTCTGGCAAAGTCGGCGAGCAGGCTATCAAAACCGCACACCGTGACATTGTTTAAGCCTGCCAACACCGTTGTCGCTAGTTCAACACGTTTTTCTAAGGAAAACGCGGGCACCTTGGTGGGATTGGCTGCCACCGCCACGGTGACCTCTTCAAACAATTTGGTCGCACGTTTGATAATATCTGTGTGTCCATTGGTGATCGGGTCAAAAGTCCCAGGATAAATTGCTCTTATTTTCATATAATAAATTTTTATTATATATATATTAAAATATATATATATATAAATTATAGTTGAGTCGTCATTTGTTCCTAGCTTTCTTCTCTCCAAATGTGCAAGGTACGCCTTGCACTCCTGACTACAGTGCCATTGAGTTAACACCGCTCTTTTTGTAGCGGGAATTTTCTGCACGGATGATACGATATAACACAACACAACACAACAATAGACTTGTCCATAAATTTTATTTAGGGACAAGTCTATCGAGTGAGTATATAGATAATAAAGACAAATATGAACACCGTTACTAAAACAAATAAAGTCTACCGTCTGGCTTTATACGGACTTTCTGCCTCTGGTAAAACCAGTGTCTTGGCGGCATTAGCCATGCCGCGTTATCCTCATCCCTTGGGCTATACTTGCATTTGGCGAGAGCCCCCGCCCAATGATGGGCTGAGTCAACCCAATCCGCGTTTGATAACTCTGCGTCGCAGTAAAGAATGGATAGAGCAAAGCATTCTCAAATTGTCTCAGCAAGAAGTGCCCGCGCCTAATCCCAACGGCGATGATTTTATTCTTGAATATGATTTCACCGCTTCAACTCATCAAACTTTCCACATTGAATTGGTGGATTATTCCGGTGAATTAATTAATCCCAATGATAGCGAGCTTGCCAAAAATATGCGGCAAAAATTCACGGAAATGGACGGGATTTTAGTGCTTGCTGAAGCCCCCTTTTGGGATTTGGCTCTAAACTATTATGGTAAACAAGCCTATACAGATTTGTATCCGTTACGAGAAGCCTTCAGTTTGTTGCGAGGCGAAAATCAGGAGGGAGCTGCACTGGATGTTCCCGTCGCATTGTTGGTCACTAAATGGGATAGATACAGTGATATAGACTATGCCAATCCTGCTAATGAACAGAATAAGCTCGAAGAATTTTTTAATTTTAACCCACCGCCGCCGCACAAAGGGCTCAGTGATATGTTGCGCTTTTCTGTTACCAAGGGTAATTTTAAGGTTTTCCCAGTCTGTGCTTTGGGGGCGACAGAAGGTGTGCAACTTGATAATGGTAAATTTGTTGAACGTCCTAAACAAGTGAACCCCCTCAATGCCTTTGGTTTAGAAGATGCTTTTATCTGGGTAGCCCAGCAGCGCGATGCCATTGATTTGCAAAATTATCAAGAGCAAGCCACTCAAAATATCAAAAAAGGCAAAAAAACCGGCTTAGCATTATTAAACCGTTTTCCAAAAGGCTCAGAACAAGCAAAACAGATCAATACGATTTTACAAAAGTGTCAAAAGGCGAAAAATGTCCGTACTATATATACTTTAATTGGCATAGTCGCCTTATGGTTTCTGGCTGAAACCACACTAGATTTAGTGAATTATCGTCAACATAAGGTAACTGCTAATAATCCACACGCGACACATGAGCAACTTGATAAAACCGAAAAATGGCTCACCCAGTATCTTGCCGATCCTTATTTTCGGCATATGATTTCAAAATTATTTTTCAGTCGGGAAAAAGCCCAAACCTTTTTGACAGAATTGCAAGCTCACCGGGAAAAATTCTTATGGGTACCTGTGGAAAAGGCACTTGAGGAGAATAATTTTCAGGCTGCCTTTACCCTAGCTTCGGAATATGTGAAATATTACCCCTATGGACAACACGCACAAAAGGCACAAGCACTTAAACTACGCGCTGATAGCCTACAGCTGCAACGGGAACTTAAGGAGACTTTCCATCAAATTAACCGTGAAAGGCAGGAGCAAAATACCGATAAACTCCGTCAGTTGTTAAAAAAGTTACTTAAGATTCAGGTACTTCAGCCGGAAATGCGTGAGGAGCAACAGCGGCTAGAAGAGGAGATATCAAAGCAATTGCGAAAACTGGAAACTCAACAGGAGTGGGAGCTGTTTCGTAAAGACTTTGATCAGAAAATGCAGGCTGGGCATTTCCTAGCCGCTGCACAATCACTTGATAGTCGCCAAGCTGATGCCCGTTTAAAGGAGTTAAAAGAGACTTTTAAAACAGTAGTCATTCAAGAGATAGAACAGAAGGTGAGGCAAGCACTTAAGGATGAAAACTTGAGTTTTGCTGATAAGTTGCTGAAGGAGTATGCAGAATTTCCACCAGAATTACAAACTCAGGAGGCTAAACTCAAGGTAGCGGCGTTGCTGCGTAAAGTTGATAAGTGGCAAGATCGAGCTTTGTATGAGGCGGCGAGGCAACACCGAGATGTTAAGCACATTCTTCGTTATCTGCAAGAAGCTCCATTGCAATCGATGGTAAAAGAGGTTTCTGTTTATAAAGCCTATTTGGATATGGTAGCTCCAAAAGCGATACTTAATCAACTCCAACTCAAATTGGTACAGATTCGCTGGGAAAATGTGGATGATTATGAGAATGTAGTTAGGGTTTTTTTGAATGGTAAACAAGTTATTTATAATAACAAGGTTGATGCAAAACCAAACTCTTCAACGGGATTCATTGGAATAAGCCCCATTTTCAGCACTAAATCTGATGAGCTGATAAGTATTGAGATCACGGTTGTTAATGAGGATATGTTTTTTGATGATGATTATGGTCAAGGGATAGTGAAAAAGCCAGTTTCTGAGTTAGCCAAGGGTTATGCTGTGGCACTTCGGAACAGTTATAAGTTCAAAACTGGCACCGCTTTTTTTGAAATTGATGGCTATCCAGAAGCTCCCGTGTTACCTGCTTGGCGTAGTGAAAGTTCATCATAACTGCGGGGTTAGCAAAACCATGCTGGGAAAAAATATTATGAATAAACCTGTCATTTTGTGCGTTGATGATGAAGCTATGTTACTGAGGGCTCTCAAACAACAACTTAAGCGTCAATTTTGGAGCGACTATTACATTGAAATCGTTGACAATGGCGAAGAGGCTCTGAATCTTGTTGAAGAATTATTAGAAGACAACATCGAATTACCGCTAGTGCTCTGTGACTATCTTATGCCGGGTATGAAAGGAGATGAGTTGCTGAAACTGATTCATGCCATTGCGCCCGATACTTTGAAAATTCTTTTGACCGGGCAAGCTGATGCCGCTGCTGTGGGAAATGCGGTTAATAATGCTAAGCTTTATCGTTATATTCCGAAACCTTGGGAAGAAACTGATTTCAAGTTGACCGTCACAGAGGCTATTCGTAGTTATTTTCAACAGAAACAGGTGGCGCACTTGACCAAAGAACTGGCCGAACGTAATCGTCAATTGCAACAGAAAAATGAGTTTTTAGGTATTGTGGTGCATGATCTGAAAACGCCACTGTCGGCTATTCAGAACTACTCTGATATGCTTAGACAGATTGAGTGGCCTAAAGAAAAAGTGACTGATTTCGTTGCCCGAAACTACAGTCAATAGCTGTTTTATGGATGAACTAAGAAATCAGATTTTTTTAAAAAATCTGATTTCTAGCCCAAAAATGTTGTTTCGGGAATGGAGCGACGCGGATTGAACGTCGCAAAAGCCTGTCCCGAGCGCTAGCGAGGGATCTGACTCCTAAAACCAGCCTGAGCACTCCCACCATTAAACGGACAATCTCAACATAGCCCACACCACAATCCCCTTATTCCGTCAATCCCTGTACTATCTTTGTCATTATGATAAACCGGATAAATCTAAAAACCCTAGTACAGGGATTTACGAAATAAAGGGATTGTGGTATGAGCTATTTATAGTCTTGTCTCGTCCGTTGGGTTTGTTGATTCTAAAAAATGAATTGTCTAATTTTTATATTGATTATTATTCTATATTATTGTTTTATTTATGCTTTACAAAATGCTGTTTCGGGAATGGAGCTACGCGGATTTCCCGAAACAACGTCAATCTGCCCGATGTTTTAGAAACCTCAGAAGTTTGGGCGATAACTTATCTGGATGACTATACCAAAACGCTCTGCTATGGCTTTGGCTAAGGAGCAACGCGGATTAAGACATACCACTTTTTGTCCTAAAGGAGCCTCTTTGATCACTTGATTATAAAACCATTCTGTTTTTCCGGTGCAAGATCGCTGTCGATAACGAGAGTTTTGGAAATTTGAAAGGAGCACAGGTAACGCTCGTTAATCTTTATGGTATCATCATGTGAGAGGAGCAAATGACTTGAATAATTTTGCCAAAAACGTTGTTTGGCTATAGTTTTCGCTCCCTCAACGGCGCGATCATATTCGCCACTATTATATATAGTATCAATGCGAGCCATGTCAGTTTTGGATCGCACGGATTCTTTGAAGGCATGCTCCACTTGCACCCCAAAATTTTGTCCAGTCGCACCAAAGCCCGCCAGTTACCGCTCGCCACTGCGTTACGTCTAGCAAAATGTCATGCACGCCTCAGTCAGTTTGTCGTATAAGCGAAAGCCATCCGTCAAAAGTGGTGGGGCGGATATAGGGAATCAATGCCATTAAGTTAAGGATAAATGCCCGCAATCGTAGTATTCTGAGTCCAAGACCTATGTTTGATGAGACTACGCCCAAACTAAAGTTTGGACTCCTAAATACCTTAACTTAATGGCATTGATTTTATGGCAGGGTGTATTTGATCCGGATGAAATTCATAAAGCATTTTTGAATAAGAGGAATGCTAATACAAGTGAAGGATATGTGGTTAGATTAGAGGATAAATTTCACTATACAGAATTCCAAACTTCTATGGCTAAATATGTTAGAGCCAATCATATAACAGAGGAGCGACATAATTGGAAAATGAAATGGGACTCTTCTGATGTGAATAAAACCAGATAATAGTTATGTTGCAAAACAGGCATGATCTCCGCACAGCGAAATGACGTATGGGAACGAGAGGCTGAGTAGTTACAAACTATAGACATCCTAAATCACTTGTAAACGTTAACTATCGTGCCTTCCCAACTACCCAATATTACGGTATCAGTGTCTGATATTTTGGGCTAGTGCAGGAGAGCGGAAATAGCCGTACCACCAAAACCTTTGAATCACGGATTTTACGGATGACTCGGATTACGCTGATTTAAAATCAAAGTCAAAAGTGAGGATAATGAGTATTTTTATGTTTTTAATCCGTGTAATCCGTGTCATCCGTAAGCTCCCTACGGGACAAGGTTTTTTTTATCGTTCCCACGCTCTGCGTCGCGTAAATTAATCAAAACCGATAATTCATATGTATATAAAACGCCCGCCGCACTTCGTCATGAATTTGAACGTTGCCCTCTAACCCAATACCAAATTCAGGATGTTGACTATCAAATAAATTTCTCGCCCCTAAGCTGAGATTGAAGTCTTTCTGTGCTTGCCAACCTAAGCGGATATCAAAACGGGTGTAATTTTGCGTGTGTTGATTCGGTACATTGTCCACGTAATATAAGGCGGTATCAAATTCTATATTGTGTGGCAAGTTCAAAAGTGAACGCAGTGTGGCTTGATGATGAGGCGTGTCGCCTTCTTCGACTTCTCCAATCGCTGATTGACTCGTCGGTAGCATATGTAATTGTACATCGGTATAAGTGTAAGTAGCCATCAATCGCCAATCATTGCTGATTTGCCATTGTGCCGCCATTTCTAACCCATACACTTCTCCTGTCATTTGATTATTATATGTCGTTATCAAAGTGCTGGGCGGCTGAAAGCCTATTGGTTCAATTGTGCGTAGTTTGTCATAGTCGTTATAAAATAAACTTAAGTCTAAAAAGAAGTTATGAGTAGGAGTTAGGCGATAACCCAGTTCATAAGCCGTCAAGACTTCTGATTGAAAATCACGATTACCCAAGGCATTCATCCCAAAATCACCAAGCTGCACACGAACTTCAGAATCTTCATCATAACGTGAGGGGGTACGCACCGCCCGTGACACTGCCGCCCAGAGACTGTGTTGATCATGCGGACTCCATAACAATCGGGTGCTGGGTTGGTATTCAAAACCCACATAATCATTATGTTCAAATTGCTTGCCAACGATGTTGAAAATCAATATCATAAGTTCCAAGCTGTTCCTTATAAAGTATCGTTTGGTCGTTTTCAACCCAATCATAATAACTTTGTAGTATGATGTCGCCATTTGTTAAGTTGCGCTTCCAACGGGTTAACAAATTCAAACCACTCACAAAGGTATGATAATTAGTGATGGGTGGTTCATTACGTGAAACAAAGAGGTTCCGCTTGTTAAAACCATCATAAATATCACCTTGTACCGTCAAATTATCGCGCCCCGTGAGGTTTATATCGGCGCGAAAACCTCCGCGTTTCATCAGCCAGTTGTCCTCTTGTTCAACGCCAGCAGCATCTACAAAATTGTCATGCTTATAAACTTTGCCATAAACGCGATAATGGCCTTTTTTCATCTTGCCAGCGTGTCGGACACCCAGGATGGCTTGTTCTTCTCCAGTACCTAGATAAGTCGTTACTAAATCACCTTGGGTTTGTTGAGGTGCTTTGGTAATTATATTAATAATCCCATTGACCGCATTAGCACCCCATAACGAGGCTCCAGGGCCACGAATGATCTCAATACGTTCTATATCTTCTATCAAAAGGTCTTGAAGTTTCCAAGAAACCTGAGCACTTATAGGTGTATAAACCGTGCGTCCGTCTATCATCACCAGCAATTTACTAGAAGCTAAACCATTCAAACCCCGCGCACTGATGGCCCAAGTGTTGGCATCAATGCGTGCGACTTGCACCCCTGGTGCTAATCGCAGGGCTTCGGCAATATTGGTGATACCCGCCTGGCTTCGGGATTATAAAACTGTACTTGGCTTAAATCTTTTAAGGAGAATTTTTTCAATACCGTTTCCGGGGCAATGATGAAGCTAGGGGTGTTAAAAAATTGAATCATGCCCCCTCGTGTGGCAAAATTGTTGATGTAGCTGAATATTTTATCGAAAGACGGTAATATTTTTGCCAGTTATTTTGGGGCGGTTTTGAAAATGGGGGTAAAATCATAAAAGGCAGATAAATTTCGGATAATTTGGGTGGATATGCTACCGCTTAATCCACCCTACATGGCTAATTGCATTTTTAGGAGTCCAAAATTTATTTTGGACAAGTCGCGCCAGGTGGATACTCCGCGCTGCAAGAAGATTTCTTCTGGTTTGGTTTTGACTTATCCTTTCTTTTCTAAAAAATAATCCATGTAGTTATTGTCGTGGTTCGCTCCTCTTACACTCAAACCTTAAATAACTACAGGGATTATATTATTGAGCGGATAAGTCAAAACCAAATAGTCAATTACGCAAAGCTTTGTTTTTATTATATTATAAAATTTTACCAATCATTTCAGTTTCATTTTTGCTCTTATATAAAATAAGCACGACGATGAACGTGGAGTGTGGGAAAGTGTAGGAGTCCAAAATTTATTTTGGGCGAGACGTCCAAGATAAATCTTGGACTCATGAAATAGGTGCCTCGATAAGCACGGAGCGTGGGAACGATAAAAAATGGGACTTAAGCATTTTGATTAAGGGGCTATTTAAAAATGAGGGGCAAAATATTGTAATTGTAATATAAACAAAGTTTTGCGTGATTTGCGGTTCGGTTTTGACTTATCCCTGCTTACCTATGATTGTTGTAGTTATTTAAGGTTTGAGTGTAAGACTTGCTCCGCTTTTCACGACAATAACTACAGGGATTATTTTTTAGAAAGGATAAGTCAAAACTAAACCAGAAGAAATCTTCTTGCAGCGCGGAGTATCCACGTAACACCCATCGGGCGTGACTTGTCCAAAGTAGGGGATTTGGACTCCTAAAAACGCAATTCAATTAGTTAGTTAGTTATTTTTTAGAAAGCCAATAAAAACTGGACTTAAGCATTTTGAGGGCTATTTGGAAATGATGGGTAAAATTTTAGATTATAATAAAAACATAGCTTTGCGTAATTTATATTTGGTTTTGACTTATCCTTTATTAAATATAATCCTTGTAGTTATTTAAGGTTTTTGCAAGCTCCGGGTGCGTCCCACGCACCTTTTGGTGTAGGCATTGCATTAATGGTGCGTAGGACACACCCTACGCCCGCTTACCTCGAACACGACGGTAATTTCAACAAAAGATTTCCCCGAAGTGGTAGGGTGCGTCCTACGCACCGTCTTCAAAGTTGGCTACACAATGCATATCTGTGCTAAGCTTCACCTTTATTTTTGGTTCTGTGCCACTACAATCACCAGTCCATCCGCTCCATTTAAAGCCTTTTTTGGGCTTAGCTTGCAAAGTTATATCGCTATCGGTGGGATAAATATGACTCTCTCCTTCGCATTTAAAGCCGCACTTGATCGTCCATCGCCGCAACCGCTTCCTATCCACGTCCAGACGATACGCCCGACACCTCGGGGAACATTCACTTCAAACATCGACTCTGTCGCCGGCATGGTACTTTTATCATTATTTTCAGTGCTATATTCTCCGACCACCAAGGCGTAACCCTTTTCGAGTACTCCATCAACATAATTTTTCAATCGGTCCGTACTCCCTCGCCATTGATCGTAAACATGATGACTGAAAATGATGTTTTCATAGGCTCCATCAATCTGATCGCCGAAACCCAGGATAGCGCTATTCACTTCATTTTCTCCCCAACTAGCCGCGTCTTGCCCCCAAGCCCAGCCTTCAACTAGGATAGGATTGTTGTTGCCAGTCCCGCGAATGGCCTCGATGAGAGTCTGGTGGATATGCAGCCAAGCCGTTGGGTTCTTAAACAAGAAGGATGGAACCCTGTTCAAATTCATGGACACTTTGATAGTCCTTCGATTACTTTGCAAAAACGCATAAGTCTTGGTTTCAACTATTCAAGCCTGTCTTTACTGATTTCGGTTCCAAGCTTTTATGCCTGCCATCCTAAAATGTGGGACGCACCCGACGCTACAATCCCCCTCCCCAAATCCGTTCAAGTTCCCCGCGGGGAGGACAAATCCGCTGTACTGCTATGCTTGCTAACCATTTATCGGATAAAAATAACCGTTTATCAGTTATCCAATATGCTGTAGCGATTTTTTGACTTACACTTCTTTCCCATAGTATCGAACCAGATACTAAGTAAGTATTTTATTTAAAAATCAATAATTTATTACTAACTTGTCACTGGGAGTTCAGATGTTAAAGAAACTAGCTTTATTTCTAAGCCTATTTGGCTTAACATCCGCAGCCATTGCGAGCGGCGGAGAGTTCGATTGTTCAACAGTTACCGACGTTCCTTATGAAGAATGTGAAGCTCTTGTCGCTTTTTATAATAGTACTAATGGTGATAATTGGTACATAAATGACGGGTGGCTTGAAACGAATAATGTTTGTGATTGGCTTGGAGTAGAATGTGAGGGCTTGAATGTATCGAGGCGAGTACTGATTAGGAACGGACTCACCGGCTCAATCCCACCTGAATTAGGTAAGTTGAGCGGGTTGATGGATCTCCAGATGTCTGACAACCAACTTACCGGTTCAATCCCAACTGAATTAGGTAAGTTGAGCGGGTTGATGCGTCTCAATCTGAGTGGTAACCAACTCACCGGCTCAATCCCAACCGAATTGAGCGATTTGAGCTATTTGAAAATGCTTTTTCTGGATAGTAACCAACTTGGGGAGAGTTAAACCCAGTTGAATTAAAAAACAGGTCTCGTATACCCTTACCTGATCAAGACGGAACCTATTTAAAATTAGACAACAACCACCTAACTGCCTCCGACTTAGAACTAATCGAATGGCTCAACAGCCACAACCCCGGTTGGGATGAAACACAAACTCCTTGTCCACCAAGAGTACAATTCTCCTCCGTCGCCTACAAAGTAGCAGAAAATGGAGGGCAAGCAATCATCACCGTTACCCGTACAGGTAATAGTGACGGCGCTGTGTCAGTAGAATACGCCGCCAGCGACGATAGCGCTACTGCTCCCGCCGACTATACCCAAACAACAGACACTTTAAACTGGGCAGACGGCGATACCGCTGACAAGACTTTTCCAGTAAACATCGTTGATGACAGCCAACAAGAAAATGATAAAACATTCATCGTTAGTTTAGGCAATCCCACTGGTGGCATCGAATTAGGCTCGCCAAATACAGCAATGGTGACGATCATGGATAATGACTCAACTTTTAGCTGCAAAAAAGTCACCGACATTCCAAAAAAGGAGTGCAAAACCCTTGTCGCGTTCTATAAGAGTACATATGGTGAAAATTGGGTGGATAACACGGGATGGAATGTGACAAATAACCCTTGTAATTGGTACGGAGTCAGTTGTCAGGATGGACGGGTAACGGGATTAGCGTTGGGGAATAATAACCTCAAAGGTTCAATATCGAAAAAACTTTTCAAATTGAAGGAGTTGGAAATTCTGTTGCTGAACGACAATGAACTGACTGGGAAAATTCCTAAATCCTTGATGAAGCTGAAGAAGTTGATAGAATTAGATTTAAACAACAATTGCTTGGAGGTAGAGGTTTCTAAGAAACTTGGAAAATGGCTTGATAAGATCAATCCGGGTTGGGATGAGACTCAAACGGATTGTCAGTAAGGAGTCCAAAATTTCTTTTGGGCTCGACGTTGCTAAATCAGTCATCAGGTATCCAAAACCTGGCAGGTAGTTTTCTACTCAAGGGCGTCGAAAAATTCACCTGAAAATTTTGAAGCAGTCATGTTTGTCTTACAATGATAGTTTTATTCGTTGTTGAACATTAGCTGTACTCACCTCCACGTCAATGAGTACAACTAATGTGCAACAACGAATAAAAACAACCTTAACTTTAAAACTGAATCGGCACGCATGTCACCACTAGAAATCCGATTTTTTTAAAAAATCGGATTTCCAATAAAAACGGGACTTAAGCATTTTGAGGGCCATTTTAAAACCACAATAACTACATGGATTACATTTAAAATTATCGGCATAGCTGAATGGGATAGAATACAGGCTGACAAGTATTAAGAATAGGGCACAGCGAAGATTAAATAATTTTAATTTGTTAAAAAACATAGTGTTATAATTTCATAGTGCAACTAACTTTAAGTACCTGATAACTGATATGATGCCTACATACCGTGATATAGCCATCAAAAATAAACTTAAAATTGTCATTATTTTCACCAGTGGCATTATATTGCTACTCGCTTCTGTTGCATTTGTCATCAACGATACGATTAGCTATCGTCGTAGCATGATCACCGATATGTTTACCCTAGCCGATCTCGTTGGGATAAATAGTACTGCTGGGCTTATTTTCAACAACAGTCACACAACCCAACAAAATATAGTGGCATTAAAAGCTAATCCACATATTATATTAACCCATATTTTCTCGAAAGACGGTAATATTTTTGTCAGTTATTTTAGGGAGGGGGTGAATAATAATAATTGGCCGTATTTACTACCCGCTTCTTCAACACTCAGTGATTATTACTCTTTACATTTAGAGACACTGGCAAAGCCACCCTTTGAAAACGGCTATTGGTTTTACGATGATCATGTGGAAATTTTTAAGCATATCATCTATAAAGGGAGAATGGTAGGCACTGTCTATATCCAATCCGATTTAAGCGAACTCAAGGCACGTTTTTTCCGGGCAAGCTACATTGTGATTACTGTATTGCTTGTCTCCTTACTGCTGGCGTTTTTGTTAGCTTCTTTGCTCCAAAAAGTGATCACTCAACCGATTTATAGTCTTGTCAACACTATGAGAGAGGTGTCGGAGCATAAAGACTATTCTATTCGGGGCCAAAAAGAGAGTAATGATGAATTAGGCGATCTGATTGAAGGTTTTAATAACATGTTGATGCAGATTGAGATACGCGATAAAGAACTCAATCATACTAATGAAATTCTCTATGCCACCTTGGATAAGTTGGAAAAAGCCCAGGATGAGTTGATTTTGTCGGAAAAAATGGCCGCCTTGGGGCAGTTAGTTGCTGGGATTGCCCATGAAATCAATACGCCGCTGGGTGCCATTCGCTCTTCCGTCGACAGTATGACAATTGTTTTGGAGCAATACCTAGAACAATTACCGGGCTTTTTTCAATCACTCTCTCCTGCCCAGATGCAAGATTTCCTCAAGCTATTAAGACAATCCACGAAGACGGATACCAGTCTCTCCTCTAAAGAAAAACGCAAATATCGACGTGCCTTGACACGTCAACTTTCGTCTCACGCCATTTTTGATGTGGACAGCATTGCCGATACCTTGGTGGATATGGGTATTTATGAGGATATTGAAGCTTTTTTGCCCTTGTTAAAAGACTCTGATAGTCAAAGGATTTTAAATATCGCTTATCAATTGATAACTTTGTCAAAAAGTACTAAAACTATCAGCACCGCTTCAAGTCGCGCTGCTAAAACGGTATTTGCGCTTAAAAATTTTGCTCGTCAGGATTCTTCAGGTGAAAAGGTGCTCAGCAATATCATTGAAGACATTGAAACCGTTTTAACCCTTTATTACAATCAACTCAAACACGGTGTCGAAGTCATCAAAAATTATGCTGAGTTGCCAGAGATATTGTGTTATCGTGATGAACTCAATCAAGTTTGGACTAATCTGCTCCATAATGCGTTACAAGCGATGGACTATAAGGGCTCTTTAAGGATTGATGTGGGTATGCAAGATAATCAGGTGTTTATAAGCTTCACTGATAGCGGCATGGGTATTCCTGATAAGATTAAGTCAAAAATCTTTGAGCCGTTTTTTACGACCAAAGCTGCCGGCGAGGGTAGTGGCTTAGGCTTGGATATTGTCAAAAAGATTATTGATAAACATGAGGGGACAATTGCGGTGGAAAGTGTGCCGAGGCGGACAACTTTTATGGTTGGTTTGCCGGTTTAGTAAGAATTCTGGAGTGCAAGGGTTAAGGCAAACCTGCGGGGAGACTAATACCCCGCAGGTTAATTTTGAACGTCGCAAGCAAGTTACTGCGTTGCGTTGAGTAGAAAAAGACCGCAGGTATGATGGGTTTTAGGCACCACGATATGGCATTGACCTTGCACGGAGGTATCGGCTATGTTAGAATAAATTTTATTAACGCACGTTGGCCCGGCAGAGAAAATTGATCTCACTTTCGCCAGTCGGCTTAATCTATTGACGGTTTATGCATAGCACCATTTTCATTAACAAACTTTCATAAACATAAAATAATGGGGTTGTAAATTTTCAAACGTACCTTATATAGTGCTGAGACGTATAACTAGCCAAACCAAATAATGAAATACGTTAGCAGCAAAAAAGCAAGTCAACAATTAGGTTTGCACCCAAATACACTAAGGCACTATGCCGATAATGGAACAATTAAGTTTTATCGAACCGAATCCGGCCAAAGACGATATAACGTCGAGGCCTATCTTGGTTTTTTGCAAAAACAAACCAGTACCATCTGTTATTGTAGAGTCTCAAGCCCAAAACAGCGATACGATCTCAAAAGACAAGTCCAATTTATGCGAGAGCAGTACCCAAACGCCGAAATCGTCAAAGATATTGGCAGCGGGCTCAACTATAAGCGTCGTGGGCTTAAATCCCTATTGGAACGAGCAATGCGTGGAGAACAACTCCAAATTGTGGTTGCCCATAAAGACCGCCTTGCAAGGTTCGGGTTTGAACTTATTTCATTCCTTATCCAACAAAACGGTGGAGAGATCGTGGTTCTCAAGCAGACTAATCTTTCCCCAGAGCAAGAGTTCACAAACGATTTACTTAGCATCCTCCATGTCTTCAGTTGTCGGATGCACGGACTCAGGAACTGTAGAACCAAAGTCCGCAAAGCCTTGTCAGAACCATTCGCCACGGCGAAATGATTGTAGATGCTTTGTGTTCAATGAGACCATTAAATACATTCGCTCTTGTGTCAATTTTTTCCCCTCAATAAAGGAGATCAAAAAGGATTTCTTGAAACAATTACCAAAATGGTGTGATGACGTGCCATCCAGAATTAAGGCGAAAGCGGTTAAAGAAGCGCACCAAGCGTTCAAGTTGGTTGAAGCTGAACCGATGACAAGAGCTCGTGCCATTAAGCTTGAGCCTACTTCACAACAAAGGCAGATATTCAAAACGTGGAACGATTGTAGTCGCTATGTCTTTAACCAGACGATTGATTACATTCGCTCTTGTGTCAATTTTTCACCCTCATGGATGGACATTAAGAAGGATTTGTTAAAGCAATTGCCTGCATGGTGCGATGACACACCTTTTTTAATCAAAGGGCAAGCCGTTAAAGAAGCGCACCAAGCCTATTGGAAAGCTAAAGGACACCCAAAATTTAGAAGCAGGAAAAATCCAACGCAATCTTGTTACATTCCAAAGAGTGCGATCAAAAAAACCGGTATTTATCCGCGTGTATCTGGCAATCATTTGCAATACAGCGAAGCATTACCAGAAGAACCATTAGATGGCCGATTGATTTACCAGTATCAGGAATGGTTTTTGTCCGTACCTCAAAAAATAGAAGCCTGTCAATGTACCCACGAACCAAGGGCGTGTGGTAGCTCTCGACCCTGGGGTGCGAACATTCCAAACCTTTTATTCGGAATTTATTGCGGGACAAATTGGTTATGACGATTTTGGGCGTATTGCTCGTCTTTGTTTCTATCTTGACGATTTAATTTCACGTACTTCTAAAGCCAAAAGTAAAGCCAAAAGAAGAATGAAGAACGCCCAAGCCCGGATGAGAAAGAAGATTAAAAATTTAATCAAAGAGATTCACTTCAAAACGGCACGTTTTTTGGTGGACAACTTTGATGTCGTTTTATTACCTACATTTGAAACTCGCCAAATGGCGAGTAAGTCTGGTCGCAAGCTACGTTCAAAAACCGTTAGAGCAATGCTGACTTGGGCGCATTATCAGTTCAAAATGCGCTTGAAAAATAAAGCCCTTGAGTTTGGGAAAAAAGTGCTTGACGTTTGCGAAGCATACACCAGCAAGACTGTGAGTTGGACTGGCGAGTTGAAAAAAGTAGGTGGGTCAAGAGTAATTAAAGCTGGTGGTAAAACGATGGATCGTGATTTGAATGGTGCCAGAGGCATTTTTCTACGTTCATTGGTCGATTCACCGGCTTTGATGGCAATGCTAAAATGATTGCCTAAAGCGTTTGAGATGTTTTCAAACTTTGAGAGATACCTCCCCTTCGGGGCATGTTAATAAATGGTAACGTTTGTTAATAAAAATGTATCGGGTGATAACAGTCTCGGCAAAACCTTTGTGCTTGACGTGGCGTGGTGGGCGTTAACGCGCAACTGGGCGAGCTTGCCTGCACGTCCCCGTCCGCGTACACTTTTTGAAAATCATGTCCCTCGTATCAATTACATCCTCAAAAACCAGGCTGGGCTTGTGACCGCCCAATTCGATCCCAAAAGACAGCATTGGATAAGCGAGGAACGTAGCTTGCTCCCCTGTTTAGTACTTTATGCTCGGGTGGATGGGGGATTTTCTGTTTGGGATCCCGCTAGAAATGATGGGAAAGGCTCAAATGTGATGGGTTCAAACGCTTTCCATTTTTCTAATCAGACGATCTGGGATGGCTTGTCAGTGGGCGGAAACATTATCAGCAACGGTTTGCTTAGAGACTGGTTGCGGTGGCAGTCACGGGAATCTTCAGTTTTTGACATATTGACCGCCGTGTTGGCTGAATTGTCCCCGCCAGGAGAGCTGATACGAGCGGGAGAAAAGACTGTCCGATTGTCGCTGGACGATGTCAGAGACATTCCAACGGTTCAATTATCGTATGGCGACGTGCCACTACTCCATATTTCTGCCGGAATGCGGCGAATTATCGGTTTGGCGTATATGATAGTTTGGGCGTGGAGCGAACATATGAAAGCCTCAGAAATATTGGAACAGGAATCGAGCCGTAACATGATGTTATTGCTTGACGAGGCAGAGGCGCATCTTCATCCACAATGGCAACGAGGTATTGTGCCTTCTCTTCTCAAAGTGGTGCATCATTTGCGTGAAGATATGGCAGTGCAAATAGTCGCAGGGACTCATGCGCCGCTCGTTTTGGCTTCGATTGAGCCTGAATTTAATTCTAAGACGGATCGTCTGTTCCATTTTTACCTTGATAAACAAAAAGTTGAAGTGGAAGAATTGCCTTGGGCAAAATCTGGAGATGCGACGGGTTGGCTGATTTCCGATGTGTTTGGTTTAAAGCAAGCGCGATCATTAGAAGCGGAAAAGGCGATAGAGGCTGCCACTACTCTTATGCGGGATGAGTCGAGCGAGAGTAATACAAGAAACATTATTTATCAAAATCTTATTAAAACACTACCCCCTGATGATCCTTTTTGGCCTCGATGGGTAATGTATGAAGAAAGACAAAAAACTTAATGTATTCCGTATGAGTGATAAAAAATGCCAATGACACAAGGACCCTCAATACCATTATCTGAATTCTTGCAATCTGCTAACGAGCCTTACGATAATCATTTAAGTAAAGCAGGACACGCTTTACAAAAACATGGAGAACGTCAAGCCAGTGTGTTCCCCAAGGGACTTGGTAATCCAGAGGCAATTAATAAGCAAGCTTCTGATATAGTTAATAACATATTAACCCATCCGAATAATACACAGACCCAACGGCATCATGCACGTTTTGATAACATTATAGACATTTATGCGCCGAATGGACAAGGCATTCGTTATGATGCAACGGGCAAATTTATAGGATTTATTGAACGATGAAACAAATGACAGTGACAATAGCCAGTGTACCTGATAGAGACAACTTGGTGGCAGAGTTATGGTGTGAAAACGAACTCTGGGGAGAACTTTCACAGGAACAAGGAGAATTGAAGTTGGAAATTTACCCAACCGCCAATGGTCAAGCTTGGAACTTGAGATACGAAGATGTGATAGACGTTATTCAAGAAGCCAAAAATAAATTACTTATAGAGGACACACCTCATGTCTAAACCCCTGATTTTATGTGTTGATGATGAAACTGTGATACTGGATAGTCTTAAAGGGCAACTCAAAGAAGAATTTGGTGATACTTACCTCTATGACGTGACAGAAAGTGCCGAGGAAGCTCTCGAACTCATTGAGGAATTACAAGAAGAGCACATAGATATTATTGTCATTGTCTCCGATTGGTTAATGCCGGGTATGAAGGGAGATGAGTTTCTCATTCAAGTCCATAACCAATTTCCCAAAATAATTAAAATCATGCTGACGGGGCAAGCCGATAATGAGGCGGTTGAACGTGCCAAAACATTAGCCAATCTGCATCGTTGCTTGTACAAACCTTGGGATCGACAGGAACTTGTTGAGACAATTAAATCCGGTTTAGCAACATTATGAATAAAGCAACCATTATATGTGTGGATGATTCGCCAACGATACTCAACTCTCTTAAAGTCGACCAAGCAAAAATAGAACGTCTGGTGCAAGGTACGCCTGAGAGATTTAAATAATTTAACGTGAGGGGCAACCATAAAGGATTGCCCCTACAGAAAGCCCTTATCGTTAAATTAGAACTTCAGTTGCACACTGTACCCGGGTTCGTTGCTAGGATGATCGGTTTTGGTAAATACAGCGCGATCATTCTTGAGGGCTATCACGTCAAAGAACGGTTTGAAGCGTTCTTCAGAAATACCAAACGCTTGTAAAAACTTATCAAACAACTCTTGTTCTTCCGGCGCGGCTGTCCCGTCTGACAGCGAGGAGTCAAGTAGATTGGTCAACATGCACATTTTTTGTGCATCGGTGAGTACCGGCGTGACTTCCGATAAAAATGTGTCTACCTGTGTCTTTTGGTAATACTTGAAAGCACGATCTAGGAGTTGCTGGTTATTGGCACCCACTCCAATGACGCCGTCACTATCTTCTCCGCCTAAGACTGATAGCAGTTGTCCCACTTCTTCGTTGGCGACTGTTCCGTCAGCACCTATCATATAAATCAGCGATGCTGCGAATGCGAAATGAGGTGTCATTTCCTCATTGTCCCCACTGAACATGTCAAATAGTCCCATTTTTTAGATGACCTCGTGTTGTGATTGAAAAAGTGAATAATATAGTTGCAAAACCTATAGATGAGTAAAATAGTGTCGCTGGACGGGGTTTGCAACCCCGTCCAAAACGTTTGTTGCCATGATTAAGGCTTTTGAAACGTGACGGACGGGGTTGCAAATGCCCCTAAAACAAATGACCCAAAGACAAATAATAATTAAAACGCCCCCCCTTTGTATAGCCCGCCGCCAAAAGAAGCGAGCCAAACGGCGTATCCCACGCGATACCCCCCAAGCCACCGTAGAGTAAATCTTTAATACTGATATTATCATAATTATCCCAAGCATTGCCTGCATGTAGCAACCCCAGCCATCTGACTCCAAGTGGAGTCCCCGATTCCTGCTGAGCCTGAGCTTGTCCAGGGCTGGCAGGATTGAATAGCCCTCCAATCTGTAATACTAATGCATGTTGACCACCAATATCGCCTTCGGGATAACCCGCTAAGTAGTTTAAACCGCCTATTGAAAAACTTTCATATTTGGGTGGTGTCGCGTTAAAAAATGTGAACAGATTCGCTTCTGCTAACCACGTCAAGCGGCGATTGGCGGGAACCAGTCGACGAACCGAAAATTTCATTTTTTGGTAATAACTATCTGATCCGATGAACTCATCGTAAATTTCGCCAGCTATGTTAATTTGTGTGCCGCGTCTGGGAAATATATCATCATCCAGACTATCGTAGCCAAACCGAAGGCTCAGTAAACCTTCCTGGCTCGTTCCTGTGGACAGGGCATTGGCATCACCAAGCCGTAAATCAGCTTGTAGGTAATTATATAAAAGTCCACCACGCAATTCTGCGACATTCTCAAAATTAATGCCGACATCAACGCCCAAAGATAAGCGTTTTAAATCATACTCGCCGATGCCACGCTTGTTTTCAAAAATATCGACAAACGTTCGATGAAAATCGGCATAAGGCGCAATGAAAAAGTGTCTACGATAATCTAAGGGCTGATAAAACTCAGTAAACAAGCCATAATCAGAACCAAGGGCTAATTCTGTCACCCATTCGGCACCAAAGCGATTCATATTTAAGCGTTCATGGCGTAACAAAATTGTGAAATCCACTTTGTCATCAAAATTTGTCCTCGCATTTAATCCTAAACGAAAATAGCTAGGGCCCCAAGCTTTTTCGCGCACATCGAACAGTAAACCAGTTTCACCTTGTTCATTGTCAATAATTTTGTAGGTGATTTGTTCAAAATCATTCAAAGACATTAATCGGTTCGTTTCTAGTTCAATGTCTTCAATACTTAGTTCATGGCCGATCAAATCGTTTAATTTGCCTTGTAAAGCGGCTGTGCTGGTGCGTTTATTACCGGTGAATTTGAGGAATGTTGGGGTAATGGTATCTGAGCTTGGCGGGATTTTAGCAGCCACCGTCGCACGATAACGGGCAAACTCGGCTGGACTGATGCTAATACCTTTAAATAGGTAGGATTTTTTGATGGCTGCTTCATAACCTTTGGCTATCATTTCACTCCCCTTATTAAAATCGGCAGCACCATAGCTTTCAAGATTTGGCGTAATGATGAGATCGGCATTTTCTAAAGCACGTCGCGTGTTCTGAACTAAGGCGACATCTAATGATTGTGCTGCCATTGTTATAAATGAACTGTTTGATTTGATTTCTTCTAAGGGAGCAGAAATATTAACAGCTATCACAATATCAGCACCCATTGCTCGCACCACGTCAACGGGTAGATTATTGAGTATGCCGCCATCAACTAGTAAATGTCCGTCAATCTCTACAGGTGCAAAGGCAAGCGGTACTGCCATTGAGGCACGCAGTGCTAATGCCAGATCTCCTTTTTCTAACCAATAAGTTTCGGCGGTGTTGACATCAACGGCAATCGCTTTAAACGGAATAGGTAGCTTAGAAAAGTCATCCATCTGGATACCTCTAGTCAAACGTTTGAGCGCTAAGAATAAATTTTGTCCTCCGACAACGCCTGAAGAGGTTCCCAAATGGTAGTCCTTATCTAAGCCAATATCCAGTTTAAATAAACGCTGTTGATTTTGCTTTTCACGGTAAGATAGTTGATGCCGATCAATATTTAAATTAAAGATTTTATTCCAATCGACCGATTCTACGGCGCGGCGTAATTCTTGGCTGGACAAGCCGCTGGCATATAATCCGCCGGCAATACTGCCCATGCTGGTGCCGGCAATATAGTCAATGGGCACATGGAGTTCTTCTAGGGCTTTTAGTACTCCGACGTGTGCAATGCCCCGTGCCCCTCCACCTGATAAGGCTAGCCCAATTTTAGGGCGATTTGCTTTTTCTGCCGCTTGGCTGGTGGTGGGCTGCGCGAGGCTTAGGCATAGATAAATTACAAAAGTAACTATGAGAGTGAATTGTGTGGTTGACATGTTAGTTGTGACGATGCAAATGATGAATCAAAATTTCACCTTGTGTATTAAATCGTACTGGAATGCCTGAGGTGCCTACGCCTGCATGGGTAATTCCTTGCATTTGTTGGTAATGCCAATAGCCACGGTAGTATTTGTGTCCTCGATTCAGGTGTTTTATAAGCGGTATGCCGCCCGGCAAACATACTTGAGCAGCATGGGTATGACCGCAAAGGTATAAATCAACTCCCATCTGGGCTGCCATATCGTACAATTCGGGTGAATGAACTAGGGCTATGGAAAATTCTGTATCCGCCTGTTCTAAGGCATGTAGTGCTTGATCTGTGTAATAGTAATGCACGTCATCGGTACCGATAATTTGGATTCGCTCATTAGCTTGATGAATAAAGCAGGTTTCATTAATTAACATTTGAATCCCGATTTTTTCCATGGGATTGACCATGTGGCAACTGTCATGGTTTCCCAAAATGCCAATGAATCCTTGTCGGCTCTGAATATGGTCAATTAGGTATTTTAAACTGTCGATGACGTGTTTATGGAGGCCATGTACTGCCGTGCGATAATCTCCGGTGAGTACGCATAAATCTACGGTGCGATTGTCTAGTAGGCGTAGAATTCTGTCTTCCATTCCTTTCATTCCATCTAAATGTAAATCTGATAGATGTAAAATGGTCATTCCTTCAAACGCTTTTGGTAAGTTGGGAAAAGAGAGGGAAATGTCCCGCAATATAATATTTTCCGCGTTGCGTACTCCCCGTTTATACAAGCCTGTCAGGTGCAAAAAGATTTCAAAGGTTTTCATCATTAATAGCAGTTGATACCAGTGATGACGGCCCCGGTTTCGATAACGTTTGGTTTTCAGGTTGCTCATTTCCATCCAAAAACGATTGGCTGCCCAAATTTGTCTTAGGTTGATCGAGTCAGGCGGCTGAGATGGGATAGATAAGTTTGTTTTTTTTATAGGGGGGGGAGATTTCATAGTATAGTGTACTTTTTAAGGGTGAAAAAATTCGTGGTATTTGGAGCCCAAGATAAATCTTGGACTCCAAAATGACCGGCAGGGCTACCAAACCCCCGTCGGTCTGTCGTGAAAGTAATCAGGCAAGTGCCTTAAAAATGGCATCACGGATATCATCTACTTTGCCAATACCGTCAATACGCACATATTTAGGCGCATTAGCATTACTACTGTCGGCCCACTTGGAGTAATATTCTACCAACGGCTCGGTTTGATCGTGATACACTTTGAGGCGCTTTCTAACGGTCTCCTCTTGATCGTCATCACGCTGGATCAAGTCCTCACCAGTTTGGTCATCCTTGCCTTCGACTTTTGGCGGATTGTACAAAATGTGATAGGTGCGCCCAGAGGCTAAATGTACGCGCCGTCCGCCCATGCGCTTGACGATTTCTTCATCATCGACGGCAATTTCGACAACATAGTCAATATTGATGCCAGCTTCTTTCATGGCATCGGCTTGTGGGATGGTGCGTGGAAATCCGTCAAACAAAAAGCCATTGGTACAATCAGGCTCTTTAATGCGATCTTTGACCAATCCGATGATGATGTCATCTGAGACGAGGCCCCCTTCATCCATGATTTTTTTGGCCGCTAAACCTAGAGGCGTCCCTGCTTTGACGGCTGCACGTAACATGTCTCCGGTGGAGATTTGTGGGATACTATATTTGTCTTTGATGTAGTTGGCTTGTGTGCCTTTGCCGGCGCCGGGGCCGCCCAAGAGGATTGAACGCATTTATTCTGTCTCCTTTGTGTGTGTGTAAGTTTATGAATATATAAGTATTTTGTAAAACCTGTCCTTTCAGTAGGTCACGTCAAGGATGGTTGAGTGGTGCATTTTAGCATAATCTGGGCAACAATAGGCGATAAATTGCTTACTACGAACCCGGCACGCATACATGCCAAGTGGCGTATCGTAGTATAATTTTAAATTGGATTTAAACAAGTTAATAGTGTTATAATTTTAAACATGGGTGGTTATGTCCTAATCGTTCACTTTATATTCATACTAATTTTTTAGCCGGACGGGATTTGCAATCCCGTCCGCAACGTTTTAAATCCCATCCCCCCATAAACGTCCGGCATCAAGTAACCAAAATAAATTTTGGACTCCGAGGGTAAGTTTATTCATTATGCGCGAATTCAACACCAGCGGGCCTTGTGATCCCGCTCTACATTATACTGTCATGCGTGAAGCTTTAATGCTCGAAGGCCAAAAAAAGGTGAGAAAGGGTCGCTTTTTTACTTTGTTTGCGCCAAGACAGGCTGGCAAAACCACTTTTTTTAAGTTGCTGCTGAACGAGCTTGAGAAGGATTTTACAACTGTCTGGATCAGTTTTGAAAATTTTAAAACTGCCTCAAAAGATGAATTTTATCAAGAGTTAAACCATAAACTTCTCCGTGGTTTGTCCAAACATAAGATTCAATCTGAATTCATCATCCATAATTCTATTAGCTTGGATCATTTTTTTGAAAAAACTTCAGTTCAGTCTAAACCCATTGTCTTAGTGATTGATGAATTTGAAGGTATTCCTGATTGTGTGTTAAGCGAAGTTATGCACACTTTTCGGCAAATTTATCATCAAAAAGAATATTATGGTCTCCATTCTTTAATCTTAGTGGGGGTGAGTACCATTGCTGAGTTGGTTGTTTCTTCCGCCTCGCCGTTTAATATTGCCGAGGAATTGCAAATTCCTTACTTTACTTTTGAGGAAGTCCGTTCTCTTGTAATGCAATATGTGACGGAGTCTGAACAGGTTTTTGATGATAAG
>JBDLJY010000021.1:0-34319 GCA_039714115.1 Pseudomonadota bacterium
ATGGTCGATTTCAGATGAAGTGACGGTAGAATTTATCAAGACTTTTTTTATCAAACTCAAGGCGGGCGTGCCACAGGTGGAAGCCTTGACGGCGACTAAGCGAGAATTTATTAAAAAGGGCGGAGCCTATAGTAAACCTAAGTATTGGGCGGCGTTTGTGTTGTATGGGATTTAAAGCGCCTCGTCCAAAATAAATTTTGGACTCCTAACGGCTCCAAAAAATCTGGCGCCGGACGGGGTTTGCAACCCAATGCCATTAAGTTAAGACAAACCTGACAGGTATCAAAAATGGGGCTGGTTAATTTTTCATTGAATTTACAACGACCTGCCATGTTTTGGATACATGGCAGGTCTGATTTGAGGGCTTAACTTAATGGCATTGGGTTTGCAACCCCGTCCGAAACGTTACACTCACAGCCCCCCTGGAAACGGCAATTCTTGTAGCACAAAAGGCGGTAACACAGACGTAGCAGGCCCAGCCGGCGGCACCTCACTCACCAAAGCACCCACACCAAACGAAGACACCCCATCTATCTCCCCAGTCACCATACTCTCAGCAGACCGATCATCCAACTTAACCCAATCGCTGTTATTCACAAAGGCCCAAATACCCTCAGCACCAAAGCTAATAATGACATCCTCCTGACTGTTACTATCTAAATTTCCCATCACCATCGCCTCCGCTGAGAGTGAGCGCAAAGGAACCCAAGTCGTGTTGTTCATCCACCCCCAAATACCCTCTTGGGCACCAAAGTCGATAATCAGATCGTCTTCACCGTTCCCATCTAGGTCACCCGTCACCATCCCCTCCGGTGATTCTGGGCGCAATTGAAGCCTAGTACTATTATTCATCAGCAGCCAAATACCGTATTCGGCACCAAAATCAATAACCACATCATCTTCACCGCTCCCGTCTAAGTCACCCGTCACCATCCCCTCTGACGAGCTCGTATGCAATTGAACCCAAGAGCTATTATTCATCCACAGCAAAATTTCAGAGCCAAAGTCGATAACCACATCGTCTTCACCGTTCCCGTCTAAGTCACCCGTCACCATGCTCTCTGGTGAGACAGAGTCCAATAAAACCCAAGAACTACCATTCATCCACAGCCAAATAGCATAGACAGGGCCAAAGTCGATAATCACATCAACTTGACCGTTACCGTCTAGATCACCCGTCACCATACTATCCGCTGAGAGAAAATGCAGAGACTCCCAAGACCAATTGTTCATCAACATCCAAATACCATAGACAGAACCAAAATCAATAATCACATCATCCTGACCATTATCATCTATATCTCCCGTTACCATACTATCGGCTGAAAGAGAATGCACCGGCTGCCAAGTGCTATTGTTTAGCCACGCCGAGATACCATCTGAAGGCCCAAAATCAATGACAACATCATTTGGCGCACCAGTCACATCAAGTGATACCGGCACTTCAACCGAGGTATCATTGCTGTTGACGCACAAAATCGCCTCATAGAGAGCCACGTTCAAACCCGTAGAGTCAAAAACAACCTCAACAACTGAACTGTCCCCAGGTGCGGTTGTGCCGCTGCTAGGTGAAGTACTGAGCCAAGAAATATCCTCCGGCGAAGAACAACTTGATGCGGCTTCATCAATCGTCCAAGCCAGAGCAACACTATCAACATTCCCGATCTCCAACACTTGCCTTGTTTGAGTATTAACAGCTTGAGTTGAAGCCAAACTCTCTGGAGACACCACAGGCAGAGAAATCACAGGAGTCGTGACACTTGCACAATCAGAATCACCCTCATTCGCGGAAACACAGGCCTTGTTGAAAATAGTCGCATTATCAACAATTTCAACATCATCCACATACCACCCCTTGTAAGAAGTGCCAGCACTGTCCGTCGCCATACGAAAACGGATTTGTACACTCTGACCCATGTAGCTGCTCAGATCGACTAAGGTTTCTATATAGCCCTCACTGTCACCCGTAAACGCTCGGCGACCAGCAATCGGACTATCACAACATGTAGAAATAGAACCACTGTACCCATTCTGCGTCATCTCAGACCCTAAATCCGTCCAAGTGGCACCACTATCAGTGGATATCTCAACCACACCACCATCATAATTCCCATAAGAATTCGTTTCATGCCTGTAGTGATGCCAAAAGCGCAGCACAGGCGTTCCACTCAACAGCACCGGATTGGTCATGGCCAAATATTGATCGCTGATGACCAACATATACTTAGCATACCAAGCAGATATTCCACTGTGTGGAGTAGAGTTGCCCAGAGTCCAGTCAGATGAACCTTCCCCATGCGAGACCATCCACTTGCCCGCTCCGCTCTCCATATCATCCGCGAATAATACCGTATTGCCCATACCACCACTCACTTCAACTTGGAAAGAGCAAGTACTCACTTCCCCACTATTCATCCTACCCAGCGGGAAAGTCACTACACCACCACTCTCACTGCCACCACAATCCGCAGAACCCGAAACATACGTCGTATTCGCTGGCACACTATCAGTGATAGTGACACCCCTCCGCCTACCAGACGTGTAATTACCCACTTCTAAGGTATAATCCAACAAACCACCCGCCTCAACAGCCGAAGGACTAGCACTCTTGCTTATATTCAAAGCGTCCAAGCACTCTGGTGGCAGATCAAAGGCTTCCGTACCGTCAGCGGTGCTGGATGAACTGCCTTGATCAGCACTGACACCCAAACCGCGCTTGGCAAACGCTTTCCAAATAAGGCATTGGTTGGCACTCCCGTTATTAATTTCGTCAGCCAGCAAAATCGCATCGCGAGCATCAACAAAGCCCGGATTGCAGCCTGTCAACTTCATACCATCAATGACCAATTGAATGGCTAAATTGTTACCACCACTTCCCGTGTACACATCTGAATCAAAGCCATGTTCGTTAATCAGATTCCACTGCATTTCCCACAACACAGTCGCCCAGACAAAGCCCACGTCATACGGAATATCCAAACTACTAATGTCACCATAAGTGTAACCGTTTTCACTCATATCTGTGGTATAACGGGCCAGACGGATACCAGCACCATCACCCAATACATAAGACCCCATACCACGAGCGGTTGTACCGGTATCAGTATCTTTAGAGGTTAAAATCAGAGCCAACCAATCACTCCAACCTTCACCCATTTGCTCAGCATTCCCCAAGCAACTCACATTACTGGGACCACCTACCAAACGATTAGAAATGCCATGCCCATATTCATGGATGATAATGGTACTTTCAAAGTCACCATCGCGTTGAGGTGACGTTTTATTCCAGAGAAACACCTGCATGCGTGGCTCCTCACCATCGGGCGGAGTCGCAAAAGTGGCGTTATTCATGCCCGCGCCATCCTGTGCATCCGCCTGAACCGGATCACCACCCTCACCGCCATTACCATAATTGTTTTTTTGGAAATTACCACTGACTTCATCAAAGCCGTAGCGATAAAAAACATCATGAATGATATTGTTCCAATAGAACAGATTGACAATCGCGGCTTCTTGATTAGTATCTTCCCAAGGCTGTAAATCCGAATCCCAAGCAAAATCAAAAATCAAATCAGCACCGCCATTAGGACGATCACCACCAGCATCATCAGCATTAGTATCTTCTTGAGCATACACATTATTGCCACGAGTATTTGTGTACTCGGCACCCGCTACGCCGTCAGTATCATGCCAACCAAAGGGAGATGCTATAGCATCGGCAGGCGCATTAACCAAAGAATGAAAAAACCCGGGATCTTCTGGACTGACAACGGGCAGAGGGAACACTTTATAATCATTATCGTTGGCAATCCAATCATTTTGGTCGAGTACTTCGCCAGTGACAGCATCTATCCGCAGATTCCACCAATGGTTAGACAGGCGCACTCGAACGTTCCACGCCAAACGCACCTCACCTTTGCCAGCCTGCTGATACACAAGCTTAACAGGGATATCATCGAGAGAAATGCCGCCATCAGTTAGGAGCTTGGAATGATCGGCACCGCCAAAATTTTCCAGAACTACAACATCAGAGGTCATATTCAAACCTAAATGCTGTGCTGTCGAATTGACAGCCCTCTTGGCTGAGATCGACGGAGTTCTAGTATTAACCGCCCTCATGAGCCCGGGAACAAACTGATTGTCCAGCTTAATAACACTACCATCACTGGCAATATGGATAGCCATATCACCGCCAAAGACTTCAATGCCTTTATGCTGCTGACGCAGATAGATATGTGTCACACCATTATGCGCTGTCACATATTGGTCTTTGACCACTTTATTGGACAGATCAGCATCGCTAAGACCCAAAACTGCCAGGTTCTCGTTAAGATAGTTGAGCGCAATATCAAGGGGATCTCCTTGATTTGGCCCAGTCAGATAGCCACCAGCAGCGGAGGCGCTCAGAGCATAAAGCAGTAGGAACGCTCCTGACAAGGAGCGTATATATTTTTCAATTCTCATATCTTATTTCTCTCGTATCAATTATCATAATGCCATTAAATTAAGCTGTTGTGCCGGACGGGGTTTTTAATGCAACCTTTGTGCCGGACGGGGTTTGTGCCGGACCGGACGGGGTTTTTAATTTAATGCAACCCCGTCCTGCATACTTTAGGACTACCAAAAATTGGTACCACATACTCTATTTAAAAGTAGTACACTACACAAATTGTTGCAAATTTTTTTTTCATTTTTTACTAATTGATTGAAATCAAACACCAATATCCCAATCGCTATCGGCTTGCGCTCGATTAGACACAATGGCATTGACACTACAAAAGACAAGACTCTTATGGTATTTCATCTCAACGACATTCAACGCCATTTTCTCATTTTCTGCCTGTTCTTTCTGAATGCCTGTACGCCACAACCGCCCCTCCCTTCACCCGCTCACCTCAACACGGACAACATTCCACCCCCTAAAGATGACATCCCGCCGCTGATACAACAAAAGCCCTTTGTACCCCCGCCACTGCCCACGCCGCCACTCTCCACATTCACCGTAGCAGTTGAAAGTGTGCCAGTTGACAAATTACTGTTTGCACTGGCACGCGATGCCGGATTAAATGTTGACATTCATCCGAACATAACAGGCACTGTCACACTCAATGCCGTTAAACAAACGCTACCACAATTGCTTGAACGCATTGCTAAACAAGTCGATTTGCGTTATCAGATTGAGGGGAGGGGGACGCATTTGACCATTTCTCCTGATTTGCCTTACATGCGTTTATATAAAATCGGCTATGTCAACCTCTCCAGAAAGAGTAGCGGCGAAGTATCCATCGCAACCGAAATCGCTCAAACAGGCGGCGGTATCTCTAGTAGCAACGCCGAATCGGGCGGCAATATTTCGACAACCAAGATTACTAACGAATCAAATAATCGCTTTTGGGAAACACTTAAAAAAAACATTATAGCGATTTTAACAAGTACAAGTAGCGAAACCACTAGCAAAGAAGAAATTATACAAGATAAAGTGATTATCAATCCTGAAAGCGGAATGATGACAATTCGCGCCACTCAGAGACAGCATGAAGAGATACAAAGTTTTGTTGATCAGCTTCTTGCCAATGTACAAAGACAAGTATTAATTGAAGCAACCATCGCCGAAGTGCGACTCAGTGATCAATATCAAGCGGGGATAGATTGGCAACGTATCGTCGGACATTATAGTTATACACAATCCCTGACGGGTGCTAATTTGAAAAATCCACCTGTTTTTTCAATGAAATACACAGAGCCTGATAGCCGGTTTGGGAACCTTTCAGCTACGGTGCGAATACTTGAACAGTTTGGAACAGTGAAAGTCCTATCCAGTCCCAAAATAATGGCATTGAATAATCAAACCGCAATTATAAAAGTTGTTGATAATATTGTATATTTTACAACAGAAGTGGAAATCAACGAAACTGAGACAAAAACGAGAGAAACTTTTACGACAGAAATTAATACAGTGCCGGTGGGATTAGTCATGAGTGTGACACCGCAAATCAGCGAGAATGGTATCGTTATTCTAAATATCCGCCCCACCATTTCGCATATTATTAATTTTAAGCAAGATCCTAACCCCGCCTTAGCGGAGGCAGGTATGGTCAACCTAATTCCTGAAATACAAGTGCGCGAAATTGAAACAGTTCTTAAAATTAATAATGGTGAGATAGGCATTATAGGTGGCTTAATGCAGGATGTCACTAACCAAAACACCCAGGGAGTGCCGGTATTATCAAAACTACCACTGATTGGTGAATTGTTTAGTTACCGCGATAACAAATATACCAAAACTGAATTAGTGATTTTTTTACGGCCAGTTGTTGTCAAAGACGCGAGCTTGTCCGGCGATTTGCATGAATATCAAGTCTATTTGCCGACACCCTAATCAATGACGTAGGCGATAAATCGCCTACTACGAACAGGTTAGTCTCGTTCGTAGTAGGCGATTTATCGCCTACTTAATCGCATTGCTCCTTAGTCAACCGTTGCATCTTACTATACAAAGTGGTGCGATTAATCCCTAACAAGCGGGCGGCTTGACTCAGATTGCCTTTGCTGATTTTCATAGCCGCATTAACATAACAGCGCTCCCTTTCAAGTAATACCTCATCAAGGGAAAAATCGCCCTTGTTTATTTGCTTAAAAATAGCTTCTTCAGAATCCTCACCACTTGAGTTGCTACCCAAATTTACTTCAAATTCGTCTTCTAATTGTGTTTTATTAACCAACTGATTGGGATATTTCGCGCCGAGACGAATCACAATATTGCGTAATTCACGAATATTGCCCGGAAAAGTATAATCCTGCCAACATTGCTTCGCCTCATCATCCAACTGGAATAAAGTGCCCATCTTTGCATAAAATGCTTTAAAATGCTCTAATAGCAAAAATTTATCATCATTTCGATCATGTAAAGAAGGCACTTGAATCGTCAACACGCTGAGGCGGTGATACAAATCACCACGAAATTGTCCCGCTTTCACCTCTTCGCCTAAATCGCGATTAGTGGAAGTGATAATTCGTGCTTTAGATTGGCGCACCCGCGTTTCACCTAGCCGATAATACTCCCCATTTTCTAAAACGCGCAACAGCTTAGATTGCAATTGTAGCGGCATATCGCCAATTTCATCCAATACCAAACTGCCCTCTCCGGCATCCTCAAAAAAACCAGAATGTGCAGCATTCGCCCCAGTAAACGCACCCTTGGTATGTCCAAATAATTGAGCCTCAAGCAATTCTGTAGTAAAGGCAGCGCAGTTGACAGTTAAACAAGGCTCGTTGACGTGTTCGCTTTGAGCATGTAAACATTGTGCGACTAATTCTTTACCGGTGCCAGATTCACCCTGAATCAACACCGAAAACGGTAAATTGGAAAATTGTTGTATTTGAGTACGCAAAGTTAGAATCGCCAAGCTTTGCCCAACCAACCCACAATCTTCTTGTTTCACTGAAGACTGATGTCGCTCCGCATCCAAAATCATCAATTGATGATTTAGCCGCGTCTTGAGCAATTCTATGTCACACGGTTTAGGAATAAAATCCACCGCTCCCAAGGTTAAAGCATGTCGCACATTCTCTTGGGTATCTTGCCCAGATAGGATCAGAATTTTAATCGACGGATTAAAAGTCAATAATTCTGAAACTAAAGTAAAACCTTCATCGGGACTATGCGGATCAGGCGGCAAGCCCAGATCGACCAAAGCTAAATTTGGCAACACGGGCAGCTTGTATAACAAGCGTTTAGCCTCATCGCGGGTGGCAACCACATCAACTGTAAAATGCTCTTTTAATACAAAGGCAAGGGATTCGCTGATGAGCGGATCATCATCGACTAATAATAAGCTTGGTAAGTCAGCCATAATTTGGTGTAATTCTATTCGTTTCAGACCTGCGGGGAGCCCAATACCCCGTAGGTAGTTGTAAGATTTATCTTGGGCTTTTTCCTTAACTTAATGACGTAAGCCCCAAACCTTTCGCAATTTCCAAAATCAACGCAGCTTGATTGAGCGTGTAAAAATGCAAGCCTGGGGCACCGCCGGCTAACAAACGCTCACATAGCCTTGTCATCACATCCACGCCAAAAGCCTGTAGTGCCTCCTTATCATCCGCCAAATCTTTAAGACGCCAGCGCAACCAACGTGGAATCTCCGCGCCGCAGGTATCAGAAAACCGCGTTAACTGTTCATAATTACTAATCGGCATAATGCCCGGCACAATAGGAATATCAATCCCGCGCTCAGTGCAACTATCTACAAAGCGAAAATAGGCATCAGCATTATAAAAATACTGCGTGATAGCACTATTGGCACCCGCCTCTACCTTCTGTTTGAAATAATCCAAATCATCTTTAGCACTGCGAGCCTGCGGATGAAATTCAGGGTAAGCAGCCACTTCGAGATGAAAATGCGACCCCGTTTCTGCGCGAATAAATTCAACTAATTCATTCGCATAGCGAATTTCACCCAAATCCCCCGCCCATCCAGAAGGCTTATCACCTCGCAAAGCGACAATGCGTCGAATGCCGTGGGCTTGATAATCTTGCAACAACTTGAGAATATTCTCGCGGGTGCTGCCAATACAAGACAAATGCGGTGCCGCCTCAAAATCCGACTGTTCTTGAATTTCAACAACGGTTTCAAAAGTTTTTTCCTGCGTAGAGCCACCGGCACCAAACGTCACCGAAAAAAAAGCGGGCTGCAACTCTTGCAACTGTTCACGAGTTTGGCGCAATTTTAGTACACCTTTTTCGGTGCGCGGCGGGAAAAATTCGCAACTGATTGTTAATGCTTGTTGTTGTGATGTTTTCATGTTTTACTATACTCCGTCAAAAATAAAAAAACTTAAGTGGTATTTGGAGTCCAAGATTTATCTTGGGCTTACAGAATCCTGACAACCCGAAACCCGACATCCCCGTTGCACTCAGTCAGCTCCGCCCTGCCACGGAACGCCGCCCGCGTCTTCCCAGCGTCGTGAAACCACGAACCGCCGCGCAGGACGAAAAGGCTTGAAGTTTTTCCCTTTTCCCACACACGACCATCAATAGCGGCCTCATAATTATCATGCCAAGGATCAGCACACCATTCCCACACGTTCCCATGCATATCGTACAGCCCAAAGGCATTCGGGGGAAAACTTCCCACCTCAGTTGTCTCTTCACGATAAACCCCCTTCGGCACTGATGAAGTGTAGGAATAATTACCATCATAATTAACGAAGTCCGTCGTCACAGTCTCACCAAAGTAAAAGGGCGTTGTCGTACCCGCACGACAAGCATATTCCCATTCCACCTCACTCTGTAAGCGATAGATTTTGCCCGTCATCTTGGAAAGTCGCTTACAAAACTCCACAGCATTTTGCCATGAAATATTTTCTACTGGCCGTTTGTCCCCTTTAAAATAGGACGGATTATTTTCCATCACCGCTTTCCATTGGGCCTGAGTCACGAGATATTTGCTCATATAAAAGGATTCTAGCGTCACTTCATGCTGTGGGCCTTCCCTATCTTTCCTCTCTTTCTCCGTTTCAGGTGAACCCATCACAAATGTCCCACCCTCAATATAAACCATTTCCAAAATGACACCCTTGCCCAAGTCCTCCGTCTGATATCTAGCGCTTTTGCGCTCGCGCCGGCGGATTTTTCCCTTAGCATTAAGAGTGACAATCTCAAAGTCAAATAATTTATCCTCCTCTGGTATTGCAATTTCGGCTTCTATTTTTTTAGATTCTTCCGCATATTGTGGCGCCAGTTTCCGTCTCCGTTGAGCTGGCTCAATTTTATCCAACAAACTCGACAATCGCGTAATGATGACCGGCATCTCCGGTCGTTTCTCAGGTTCTGTTTCTAAACAATCCG
Organism: Pseudomonadota bacterium; assembly: GCA_039714115.1. GTDB lineage: Bacteria > Pseudomonadota > Gammaproteobacteria > Beggiatoales > Beggiatoaceae > Thiomargarita. Next base: position 9,848 of record JBDLJY010000021.1, read on the forward strand.
ACAACAAAGCCTGTAATTCCGGAACCTCCGGCAATTTGCGGGGATGGAAAGAACGGGGATTTTCTCCGCTCAACAAATAATACAACGTTGCCCCAAAAGCAAATATGTCGCTTTTTGCACTGGATTCACCACCCCGTTGCTCCGGCGCCGCATAGTCCAGCGTCTCAAAAACGGATTGAGCCAATAAACTTGTTTGACTCCGAATTTCGGTCATGGCAGCTTGTTGTTTCAAAGAAGTCGCCACTCGCGCCAAGCCAAAGTCAATTATTTTCACCTCTAAATCATCCGCCTTCAAGAGAATACTAGCAGGTTTTAAATCCAGATGACAAACGCCGGCTTCGTGGGCAACGGCTAATCCCTTAGCCATTTGCAGCGCGACTTTTAAACCCATCAATAGCTTAAGTTTGCCATGTTTTTTAACCCAAGTTTCGCCATCTATCGCGCCCTCAACATATTCCATCACAAAATAAGGGCGTTCCTGTTTAACAGAATTGACGTAGCCACAGTCCAAAGGTTTAGCTATATACGCCCCCGACAGCTGATGCATAATGATTGGCTCTTTAAACACATCATCTCGCCGCCCCCGCCGCCCTTCCCAAAAGGTTCTAACAACCACCTGATTTTCGCGCCATTGATCTTGGCACAGAAAGACGCAGCCCATGCCATCAGCCCCTAAAATTTTCTGAATAGGATATTTATCAATATCATGTAGCGCATATTCGTCTTTAGAATAGGCTTCTTGTAAAGCAGCTAAGGCTTCGGGGTAATTTTGGTGCCGCAGTCGGACTTGAAAGAGGTTGAAATATGCCAAGGCACGTTTTTCATCATTGGGGGCGGCATCGTGGGCTTGGATAAATTTTTGCTCAGCCGCTTGCAAGTCGCCTTGTGAGGCGCAAAGACAGCCCTCAATAATGGCAACTTGACTGCGATATTGGGGGTAGCGTTTGAACTCCGCGATTTTTTCTTCAAGGTTTTTCAAGCGGATGCTATCGTATTGGATGAATTCGTCACGGGGATTAAGTTGTATCGATAAGCCCATCAATTCCAACAATTGCTCTAATTTATTATCCATGTTGTCCAAATTGAGCCCTATTTCATCCAACCATGTCAACACCACATCAGCTTCTTCCGTGATAATCGGTGCCCAGGTTTGGAATCCCCCCGTTAATTGTGTTAATTGTTCTTGGCAAAAAGACCAAGTGGCTTGCGCCTTTTGCAAGCGTTGGGGGAGATTGTCTAATAAGTCTTGAATCGCATCCGCTTGTTGTTTGAGCCGTTGCAATTCTTGACTCCTTTCCTCGAAGTTCTTAGCGTGCCTAGCTTCCACCATGCGCTTTTTGGTAGTCGTGATAAAAATTTTCGTCATGAACTGTTGGGGCACTACCCACCTTTTTTGCTCAGATAATTGGTGTAGGATTTCAGTCTTTTGTTGTTCAAGGGAGGCTGATAGATTTTTTTGGGCCGAGTTGAGATCGCGCATATCCGCCCATAAGCCAGCGTCTTGCAAGGCGGCATGGGTGTATTTAACTCTTGGATTTTCGCGGAGTTGTTCTAGGAAGAAAAAGAGGATGGCGTTGCCCAGTAGTCCGTTGTAGCGGAGAAAGGCAATAAATTCATCGTCTAATTTCTGCCATTCTTGTATGACTAAATCGGTAATAGCAAATGAGCCTTTGTAGCTGATGATCGCCACTAAGTCGGATTCAGTGAGTGAGGCTGTGGCTTGAAACGGTTGTTTGGTCAAGGCTTTGCACTGTTTAATGCCATCAGCACGGAATTCGTGCAAGCGACGGGGGGTGTGTTCGGCTAAGAAGGGTTGTAGATAGTCGTTTTCTATTTGGTCGACGAATTCAGGTTCGATTTGAGTCAGGGTGAATTTTTGTCGGAATTTTAGTTGATCGTCTGGAGAAGCGAGCCCTGCACTGATGGCAGCTAGGGCGTATGTGTAGCTGTCTTGGAGGGCTTTGTTAATCTCCGTTGCGGATAAAAAATGGTTTTTGAGGATGGCGACGCTTTTGTCGAGCACCTTTTCCGAGAAGATTTCTACAACGCCGCCGTCAAGTAGTAAGTTGAGGCAGATTTTTGGGATTGTGGATATTGGCATGGTGTGTTGTCCTTGTATCGTGCCGGCAAACCTGCGGGGGAAAGAAATCATACTGCCCCGCAGGCGGTGAGGGGATTTAATGTTTCTAACGAAACTGGGATTTTAAAAGTCTAAAAACGGTATTTCTTTCAACAAGTTTTTAGCCACCCCAACTGCGATCCCGCTCGCTAGACCCATTTCCAAGTGCAAAGCAATCGTGATCACCTTTGTATCAGGATGGGCAATCTCTTCGACAGTGGGTGGGCGATTGGAAGCCTTCATCACTTCTTTTGGTACTTTTACCAAAGAGAACACATAATTTGCCCCGGTACTTTTCACCTTATCACTAGAGAAAAGCTCATTTTCTTTATTGACTCTCAGTTGATCCCCTAACAAATACAAGGGACTGTCTATTAAGTCAGTTTGATTTTCTATAAAACGAGCAAATACCACCATAAGCGTATCAGATATATTTCGGCGTTCCGCTTTGCTCGATATGCCGTTATCCTGCAACAGCTTCGATAATCCCTTATTGAAATCGCTCGACTGGTAGCTCTGCGTTTTCTCTCCCACCCGAAGATGCAAAGCACCCTTTTTGAAGATAAGATAATTTTTGCTGACCAAGGTTTCTAGTGCCTTGCCAGAGGCGCTGGGTACGTGTAATTCTAGGTTGGAAGAACCCGTCTTTGAATACAAAAATAGGCGATCATTAGGATAACGTTTTTCCAACTTCTTCAGTCTGCTATTTAACTTACGAGCCGTACCAGTCCCAGATGTAACAACTTCGCGTAGGCCAGTTAATACCTTCTCGCGCACTTCCTTATTACGGAAGGGTACAAGAGGAACCTCGCCCGGTGTGCCCGTCGCGCCGTCTTCAGTCAAAATGGCCGAAACAAGCCTCGGATTGACTTTACGACCAGTGACTAGGCGAGACATGGCTTCTGCCAGTTGGATATTGGTCCAAACACCCGTTCCCCCGCCAAGCAGTAGGGTTATGTAGTGTTGCCGAAGCAGTGTGAGCTGATTGAAAGCCAGATTGACGCGCTCAGGAGAAACGCCTTTAAAATCAGAACGTACCGTCCATAGCCGATTATTATCAAGCCCCTGAGTCAGGTGGCTGATCAAGGGTGTCCAAAGGCGCAGATCGTATTGACGGGTACGATAACTTTCGTAAAACTGACCACGATTATGAGGCGCCTTGCCAAGGTAAGTAGATACCCCCGTCAACTGTTCTAGGGGTTCACTGAACTTGACTTGCTCAAAATGCGGTATCATGCTATTACACCTGGGTGGCTTACCATCGACGTAAGCCGTGATATCGGGCGCATAGCGCAAATTCTTGCCTTTAATCCATATACCAGAGCGTTTCCCTGCTGGCCACTTATAGTTGTTAGGATCTTCAGGTATCCAATCCCTAATATTTCCGCCTGACAGGTTCGTTGACTTATCTGCGGCCAGTGCCAAGGTCGCCAAATCTACAGTGTACTTATTGGAAGACCGAGCCAAGGCCGTTATCAGATCGAAACGCCTAATTTTCTTCTTCTTACCAGGTGGTAGAATGCTGTGGAGATTATAACCCGTTCCTAAAGTACAATGAAGCAGTTTTTTGTAACGACGCTTTGCGGAATAACCTTCGATCTCTAATCCAAGCAGCGGAGGATAGGTATCCATTATGGCAGCATAAAAAAAAGGTTTAGATGCCGAACCGATGGGGTGGCGTACAAAATTTTGATTGCGGAGCCAATTGCGCCGTTGGGTGGCTTTTATGTCTTCGGGCAGATCTTCAGGCCATGGATAAGTCGACATCGCTAAAATTTTCCCGCTTTTACCATCCATAACTGTTATGCCGGCCGGAAAAGGACTACCAGACTTGAAGCGGCGACTTATTTTCTCGCACTCACCATGAAACGCTTTGTTGAGATGATTTTGTAAATCCCGACGCAGGCTGAGTTGAATATCAAAGGACTTTGCCCGTTCTGGGGGCAGATGCTCCAGTATCCGATCCATTCGCTGGGCTAATACTTTAAAAAAAGGGACTTTTTGCCCACCAGTTTTATCGGTATACCATCCCAACCTGGCATCTTCGGGATAAAAGCGTTGAGATTTATCGTTTTGTTGACGGATAGCACTGGCGATTGGACGTGTTTCTCCGGCACTGAAGATAAACGTTTCTGTTGCTGGACGGGGCATTGTAGCTCCCAGATACAACCAATCTCCGGTTTTTAGCCAAGCAATCCTGCCAATTGGCACTTGATAGCCCATGAGGCGCACTTCGCCCTGGTTAGAACTCCTATTATTGATAATAAGTTTGTCCCCAACATAATAAAAACGAGCCGCCGGTCGCGTTTTTCCACCATGAAAGTAGAGCAACACTCTATTGCCGCTCAGGCTTTTGCTTGAACCAACCTTGCCATAGAGCTGAATGATTGAGCCAAGATCAGATACCTTAGGCAAGGCGATTGTACGCTGTGCTGAATGCAGTGCTATGCCGGCACTTTTTCCGTCATAGAATATACTGCCCTGCCAACGATTCTGTTCCGCAAACGGAAGCTTGAAATTATGTATGGAAGGATGTATATGCTGTAGATCACAACTGTCGTTAATATAGAAAGTCCATCCATAGCTGGATGGCGAACTGTTGAACCTTTTTATATCAGCACGCAAATAACTTTCCTTGTACCATTCTTCTTTGTCAGAGCCCTTTTCAAAATTGGTTTTAATTTGAGGATATTTACCCGTGCAATCCGCAGTTAAGTGTCCCTCCTGAATAAATCGGTTGACATGGTTGACGTAATGTTCAGGAGAATAATAACTTTCTTGAGTCTCATCTCCTGAACGATACAATAACAATAACGGTAGTATGATGAATACTGCAATCAACAGTAGTCGATTTACCATGTTGCCTCCTTATCTTTGATCATTGCTGCCCCAAGGGCTATTATCACCAGTAATACAGATGATTCGATAATGTCTGAGCCCGAATCCAGCCCAAACAGGTAAAGATTTTTGCCGGTAAACGGAAGTAAATTATAAGTGGCCAGTATTATATAGATGCTTGAAAACGCAAAAGTAAAACTGATTAAGCCAACAAAAGCACTGATTCTGTCCGTTGACTCGGATGTCCGCCCAAGATCGTCCCGATACCATGGTAACAGCGTTAATCCGGCAAAGGCGACCACCATATAAACCAACATCAGTCCAATCACCCCCAAGGTGCCCCACTCGCCTACGATAAAGACCGCTAAAGTATGTTCACGTAATGCCGTACTCTTGAGGCTCAGTTCCGACTGTGTATAGCCGCGCCCAGCCAGGGGGCCTGATGTATAAGTATCCATGACGCGGATCATCTGAACCAGATCCTCACTGGGCCTTGTCCCGATTTCTTTCAGCTTTTCAGGATAGACAAATTGCAAAAGGCGCAAATAATTGCGTTCTGACATATTCTCTGTATCATTCAACACCGACCCAATAGGCAATAATCGTGGTACAAAGAGCACAAGCATAATCAACAGACAAACCGCTACAAAACCCTTGTAATAAATTCGTTTACCAGCTTGTTGTCGTCTTTGAACAGTCTCTGTTAATTTTTTGAATATGAGCAAACCAGAGACGATGACAAAAAGAGGGAAATTTAAAAGAAAAAGGCCGAAATCACTTGTCAATAACGCTGGCAAAAACCAAACAAATGTCCCTATGGCAATGAATGGCCCCCACAGTTCAGCAGGACGCGAAAGACCTTTTTGCTCAAGCTGGCGCCAAAGCCAAACCAGATATCCCGCTTCAATGAACAATGCGGCGGGAATATGTAAAATGCTTAAAGAAAAACGCACCCCGCCAATGGGCAAGCTTTCACGAGCGCCTATAAACAAGAATATGAGGCGAACAATAAACAATAATAAAGCCCAGCGCGACCAAGGATTTTTAGGTATAGGCAAAAAACGAGCGATAGCTTGTATGCGCCAAGCCCCTGTTCTTCGGGACTTGGATCGATTTTTCCTCCTTTGCGCTGGGGAGTGCAGAAAGGGTAAAGCTAGAACGAAGATGTGAAACCCAACCCATACGAAGGATTTAAGCCCCCCCCCATTGATCTGAAAACACCAAATGGCAGAAAACACCAATCCTAAAAATGCTGGCAATCTGATCCAAAAGCTTTGCTCCTTGAAGTCTGAAGGCTGCGAGGCATATAGAAAAGCCCAAGGTAAAAATGCCCATACAGTCAGTGCCAATTTCATGGCTTCATCTTCAAAGGGTGGCATGATCCAGACACGGTAGCCGAGCAGTACACGAAAAAGCACGAAGATTTCAATAGCCCCAGCCACTATGAGATGTAAAGCGGAAAGCCGGGCATTTGTCGCTACCAGCATTTTGACAAAAACCAGCAAAAGAGTCAGAAAAGCCAGAAATACGGGTGGCTTTAGCAGATCAATCTGAATGGCTGCTAGATTTTTTTCGCCGAGCCATGCAGGCTCTCCGTTGCTGATCTCCTGTTGTCCGCCGGGCGCGGTCAGCGTCATGGGTTCTTGCCAATCTTTAAAGCCCGTCTCCCAAGTTTTAGGCAATTCCAAAATAGCAAACGCCTCGCTGCCCACCAAGCCTGAAACCTGACGCAGGTAAAGATATTTATCAGTAATATGCCAGTATCCCATGGAAATAGCGACACGGAATGAAGCATGTTCCTCTGACTCTCCGGTTTTCATGCGTAACTCTTTGAGATCCTCTTGTGCCAGCGTATGGATTTCCGGTGAATCGTAAACCAGCATCAGACTCCGTTGACCTGGATAAACCCGAAAACTACGCAAATCTCGCACACCACCCGCTTTATCTGTCGTGCCTGTCCAGCGCGGTAATCCCAACACATGAAGCCGTGTGCCCGGTGCTATATCCCAAACGGGTTTAATGATAAGGGGCTTACCAGCTCGTTCTAGTGAGATGCCCTGTTTTAAGGCCGCTAGGAAAAGTCGATTCTTATTTCGGTAAAAGAATCCCGTTAATCCATCCGAACTACCCGCTTGACCGATTTGCAGTAATTTATCCAGAGGATAGGTTTGCCTACTGACAGAAAAAGCTCGCCATATAGGTAGTTTCCATTTGACTATTGGGATTTCGGAGCGCTGTAGCGGCAAAACATTGGTTTGGGCTTTATTGTAGAAAGAAATTTGCGGAGGCATGAGATCCAGTAATCCATGTTCAAAACGTACTTGCCAGGTATGGCCGTTAAAGCTTATCAGATCACCATGCTGAAGCTCTATTGCGTTGGGCAAGAGCAATGATCTGTCCGATGATCTTTGCGCTAATATGCCTACAGGGTTGGGCTCTGGCCCCAGAAGGGAGAGGGTGCTGCCTGGATGCAATTCTAGCTTTCCCACAGTAATGGAATTATCCGCTGCCTTACTCGGTAAGTCATCTTCCCAGACTTCGTGTTTTGCCCGATCTCCGCCAACGTTGATGCTTAAATCCTCACCTGGGGCTGTCCGAAAACCGATACCGAGTAGGGCAACACGCAAGCGCGTAGCGTCTTCCGGCGCGGCGAGCGTCCAGTAGAGAAAAAACCCGGCGGGCATGCCGTAGGCGAACAGTGCCGCGATCAATAATATGCGCGGCGAGCGGATCAGCGGCTGGCTGCGACGCGATAACCAAAATATAACTAATAAAATGCCTGCAAAAAACAAACTCATACTTGTCTCCTAAACTTTGAGGGCGGGCGGGATATGCTCCGCTTCAAGTTGGTAAAATGAGGTAAATAATGCCTTGCGCTCGCGCAGTTGTCTTTCAAACCAGTAACCAAAGATCCATACGAAGATGGCACTGAAAAAAATCGCTAGTCCCTTTATATGAGAGACTATCCAAATACCAACTAATTTCACCACCTTATCAGGCTGCCAAGACATGCCCCAAAGCGTATGGGGAATGTCCATCGCCTCTAGCCACTCGTCCGCTCGCGTGCCCAACTCGTGCTTAATCTCATCGCCTCGTTTAGTAAGCCAGTCAATATAGTCGCCATTGCGTATGCTAACAGTCAAGCGAATGGCTTTGATAACTTCTGCCTGTTTTTCTGTCAGGTAAGACTCTATATCAGTCGGTATCTCATCCCCATGGTTAACAGCGGCAGTTGTTGCCAGTTTCGCTAGACTAGATGCCAAAATGCTTTTGTATTCTTTCGGTGCTGACTGCCATTCGTTTAAGCTAAGGCGACGCATGTCATCACGTTTTCGCAACAAGGCATTTTGTACATCAGCCGCTTGATCTCGGCGCTGAATCACTGAATCAATGAGTAACATTAAATTAAAGCTCAATAGTGAATCTGGCGGTTCAGGTGCTGTTGCCAACAGGGTTTCAGCATTGGAAATCGCCCAGACCCAGTATTCTTCAATATTATTGGAGGGACAAAGCACTTTCAAAACTGAGAACAGAGGGTTTTTGTCCAATGCTTGGCTACGTCTACATTCTCTCTTCCGCTGATTTCGAGTCGCTCTGAAGTTTTTGGTCTTAATATAACCGACAATCAAGTTATTGTAGAGTGCATAGGTTGTTAGTTTATTCTTAGCACCACAGCCAGGTGTTGGTATGGGCTGTTTGCTGGCTTTGGGGCCGCTAATCAATAATTTTGACATCCCAATAGGACGTTTGAAGCTCTCCCATAATAAGTCATAATTACCATGGTGTTGAGCTGTTTTAAGACGTAACAATCCATACATGTAGAGCAAGTGGATCACGGCGGATCGGGTGGATTTTTCTGTGGAAGCTTTAATAAGGTCCAATCTTGCCTTGAGATAGTTTTCCAAAACTGGCAGGGCATACCTCTCTTCGTTGTGCTTTGCATAAAGTACAGCAAGGGTAAGAACTGGCAGCCAATGAGTAGAATCTCCCTCTATTAAAGGTGCCAAGATACGTTTTGAGTATTGAAAGTCGCCCGCTTTTTCAGCATCGATAGCCAGCTGAGTTTTGTCACGGATAGTGGCTGGTATGTCCTGAATACCAGCAGGACAGGGTAGCGGACTCACCGGTGCCAACAGGTAATCCAACTGAGGAAAAGCCTTGTCAATCCAAGCCATTTCAATCTGTCGCGCCTGCTCAAAAGCTGGTTTTGGTGTTCCTGATGAGAGATTGACGGGTTCTGACAACTCTGACCAATTTAAAAACAAAAACACGAGGATTAAAACCCCAATTGTCATATAAAAAATACGGAAAAACGGTGTGCCTGGCAGATTCATAATTCTTATAACCTATTCAAAGTTTTTATAACAGACCAGCGGGGTTGTCTTAATTTTGCCGGACGGGGTTTGCAACCCAAGGCCATTAAGTTAAGCAGCTTTATACCATAAGGGATTCAGTTGTTTCGGGAAATCCGCTCCGCTCCATTCCCGAAACAACGAAAATTTTGCCCGAATTTGCAACCCCGTCCGGCAGCCAAAGTTGCCTAAGTTATTTAGGGACGGTTACCTAGTTTTTGGTGGCTCCCTCCAACGACGACCACGCAAGAGGAGAGTGTCTATCATTTGCTGTATTTGAATCCAGTGCTGAGTAGACCAGCCGCTGCTCCGATGATTCAAAAGCCATTTCAAAGATAATTCTACTCCACAGGGCGGTTCATTTTTCTTAACAATACCCGTATCGGGATCATTCACTATTGAATGGACAAAATCGTAACGGAAATAATTAGCATGTTCGAGCAAAGCCTCATGAAGTTCAGATAGATGGTGGTACGCAATAAAAAAAGGCGAATCTTTGAGAGGGTATAAAATGTGGTCGGCATTAGGCACTGGGAAATCATATAGTTCGTCAGCCTTTGAAAACAAAACTTGGACTGGTATATTCAGTCGAGTTTTCCGCCCTGTCATTTGGCCCACTTTGGCATTTATATGGTCGTGTAAAGGTAATATTGTGTTCTCATGATAATTTCCACCATTAAGAAACCACCGAAAAACCATCAGAATCCATGTTACAATCTTAATTTGCTGTTCCCTAGCAAGTTGTTGACGGGATTTATCTTCCCCAGAAGCGCTGGCCGTATCTCCAAAAAATGATTTGATATCAATAAGTAAAACCAAGCCCAGCAATTTTGATGCGACGATTTCCGGTATTCTTAGCTGTTCCTTTGTTGTCGTTCCACGCTCATTAACTAAATGTGGATAAAGCCCGGAAAAATTTTCGCCGGATGCATCTACAAACATGGCCTTACTTTGTGTAAGACTTTTTTTGATAGGATACGCCTTTACTTCGTTGGGAGGGTTAGGGTGAACCCTGTCACCTGTCTTTTTAAAAGGGTTTAGCGGTATTCCTTGGATTCTTTGAAATGCTTCTAACACTTGAGTTTTACCAGTGCCAGAAACACCTACCATTAAAAAGATACCGTAACCTTGATCAACATATTCTTCGATCTGACGTTCTCCCTGAATAAGAGTAGCACTGTCATCATCATCAGTATCACCGCCGTCACTACCAGCAATAGGCGCATATTCTTTGCTCTGCTCTTCTCCCTCAGTACCACCGTCATCATGGTCACTACCAGCACCTGTGTGAGTCCCAAATTCTTCTTTATTGATAACAGGCAGCTCAGGCAGGCTTGTAGAACCCCACATCCCCTTTGGCAAGGAGATGAGAGGTGGAGCTATGGAGTGTTGCTCATTATGTCCCTCGCCAGAGCCGTCAGCTTGATCACTATCCGCGAGTTCAACTTTGATCGGACGTTTTTCCTCAGTACTACCGCCATCATCATCAGCAAATTGATGTTGATAGGGCGGCACCTGAATTTTGTCTAAGCCTTTTTCATTGATAAAATGATCAGACATATCAGTTTTACCCTCAGTGTAAGTGCAAGGTACGCCTTGCACTCCTGAGTCAATGCCTTTGGAGTGCAAGGCGTACCTTGCACATATTTATAAAATCTTCTTGCGCTGGTTTTGTAATAATTGATAAATAGCTAATTTCATAACGAAAGAAAGTTTTTGATTTTGACGATAGTCATGGCTTAGCTGACGACGTTCATGCTTATTGTTGAATAATACCAAAAAACCCTCTTTTATAAAAATATCTAATGAGGGTTGTTCCATAGCATAATAGGCTGAACAAAGTCTGTCAGCTACCTCTTCAATAGATTTCAGTTCACCACGTCGCTTTTGACTGGCAATATAATAAGCGGCAAACCGCATGTAAATCGCAGGATATTCTAGTTTTGCAAATTTATCGACAAACTCTTTAAAAACGAAAAACAATTCAGGCTCAGCCTGTTTATTCCCTAGACGTGGCATCCACTCTGTTATAATTTCTAGGAATTCATCCTCCCCTATCAACTCAAGCATGTTCAATTCTGTCTCGCTAGGAGGTTTCCAATCGCAATGGGATAGGGTTTTCCACCAGAGCTTAGCTAAACGAACTGCCCATTGCTTTTGTTCAGTATGAATGAAAATATCATAAATTTCTTTGACTAGAGATTTCCACTCGAATTTGTCATTTTTACTGAGTGCTTTTTCCAGAATGTTGTGAAACCTCTCAGGCGCAGCCACAGCCGCCCCCGGTGCAATTCCTTCAAAAATAAGGCGACCAAAACGGTGGTGATACTGGTCATTGTGTGCAAGTATTTCTTTTACCTCATTTAGAATGACTCTCGTATCGTCTGGTGTCTTATGTTTGATTATATTGCTTAGGGATTTTTTGAAGTGACTTTTTTCATCTTCAGAACGTGTATTCACCACCCACTCTGCTTCGATCAACATAAAACGTAACAGGGAATCAATTGGAATGTCCAATTTATCCAGCTTCCCTGTCAAAGCTTTTATTTCAGGACTTTTGTAAAAGGGCAGTGGTAGTCGTGACTCATTGTCCGCAAGCACCTCAGTTATAAGATTTTTAGCCTCTTTAGGTTTTGAATCTATCAAGGCTTTGAATTGAGACAATGCCTTATCAAAAGGTTTAGCTAAATATAATTTAAGTGCCGGTGAAATGACTTCAGGGTGTCCTTGAGAACTTTCAATACCTTCAATGATAATCTCCTCTGAAACTTTTGTTACAGACGGAAAAATTATCCTGATCATAATGTCTGCCACGATGTCAGTCCTTTCCACTCGCCCAGCCATTTTAAGCAACGCTATTGCCGCATACAAAGGATTTTTGTTTTTTCCAAGGTACGCCAAGGTATTGTCTAAAACGCTCTTGTTGCTATCAGCAATCGCTTGAAGGGTTAACAGCGCTGGCGCATCCTGATTGATTTTTATTGAACTGTATATAATCAAATCAAAACTGAGTTGGGCCAGAAATGACACCATTTCCTTATTATGACTTTTGGGTAGTCCTTCAGTCATATATTTATCAAAAAACGAGCTAAACAATATCTGATGGTCTGCATAATCGAGCGGCAATGCTGGCAGTCTCCGCCATGCCAATCCCATTGCAATTAATGCGAGTTGAGGTGAGCCGTAATGACTGATAAATTTGGCCACTAAAGCTGGTTCTAAGCACTTTTCAACAACAAGACGGTGATTCTTTCTGACTGTTTCGTAAAAGTCTTCTAGTTTTTTCTCCAAAGAGGTAGACAAATTTGAACCAGTCTGACAAATGCCATAAAGCACATTTATCTCCAATCCATCCAATGATAAGCTGCTATGTGTCAACATAGACTCATATTCTGATAGGTTGTCAGAGAGTGCTGCTAGCGTTGATGCGCCATTTTCCAGAAAATACCGAAAACTATGCTCAGAATCCCACCAGCGCAAATTCCAGTGAAGCTCCTTTGGATTATCAATCAAGCTGAGTTTAGAATCCTGCAAGTTATGGTAGAGCGCCTCTAATTGAGAGGGTGTCTCCGTCAGGATTCGCTCACTGAGCGCCAGAACAGCCTCATGGGCGTGTGCTGCCATATCGTCTATCTCTTTTAACAAAATACACTCTTCCATCTTTGGATAGAGCAAGCGAGCCTCTTTGGGGTCGGGGGCATTGGCCAGCCGAAACAGAACACGCCCCTGCGTAAAATGCGTCGTCCAAGAGATACGCCGCCGATCACCGATAGGCAGTGATAACCAGGCCAAGGCTAACAATTCTCTATATGCCATGCTCTGGGGAAGCAGTACCCGCTTTCCGCGTACTAATGCCTCTAGTACGCCAATAAGCTGATGCCTTAATTGAGCTTCCGACCAATTGTCAACTAGGTGCTTGCGTTTATCAACAAGCTCTTCAAAAGTACTTTGCTCAGCTGGCTGCTGATAGCTTAGATCAGGCAGTGCTTTTATACCCGGCTTGCCCACCTCTTCACCCAGTTGGGTGAGTGAAAGTGCCTTGCCCTCTTTCTGAAATTTTCCGGCAATCAACAGCCAGATATTTTCCTGAATACTACGCAATAAGTCGTCGGAGACTACCAAAAGGTGGACTACTACACGGTTTACGCCTCGCCGTTCGCCATGTATAAAGCGACGTACCAGCGCATACTTTTTGCTAGGGAGTGTAAAAAAACTAAAGTATGAGTCATCAGTCGCTTGTAGTTCCTGTAGATAGTCGCTGATCCCGGGCGAAGCGGACAAAAATTCGGCATCTTGAGCCAGAATGCCGGGCGATTTGGCTACCAATACATAACCGCCTGCGGAAGATTCTAGGGGATCTGTCACCACTGCCTGTGCGATGGTTGGATGAGCTTCTGCCATGGTTTCTAATCCTCTTTCATGAGGTGGGCAAGCACAATAGCAGCCATGAATTCTTTGAATTCATTGTCATTTTTATTGACTGGTGGCAGGGGTTCAAAACGAGCAGACTGAGGCAAGCTTTGGTTCAAAGTGCTTGAAATCTTTTCCGTTATATCTTTTTTCAGAGATAGGTTTACAGTAATTTCCTGATTACCGCAATCTGAAGCCTTACAATTAATTGCAGCAATATACTCAAATAACCCTGTTTTTACGTAACCAGAATTCCAATCACTCGATGACTGCTTAACATATTTGGCAAATCGAGCCTTTTGACTCTTACTAACAGAATGAGAAGTACCTTCCAAACCTTCAGCCGTAGATACTTTTTTTATCAACGCTTTTAGTTTTGAATGTCCTTTGGCAGATGGCGTTTTTATAACGTGCTCTAATGCTTCTGCATAAGTCTTGAACTTGGTTTTCAAGTCCGCCAAAGACTTTTCTAGCTGTGCATATGCATCCCCGGCTGGCGTTGCTGAGGAAGATACCGGTGTTGGAAGGGGTTCACCAAACATGTCTGTTGGTTTTGGTTGATTTGGTACGATATGGGGTGTTATTGGTACTGAGTCTGCTACTGAACTTGGTTCCGGTTGTGGCGCAGACGGCTCCTGTTCAACCTTGGTTTGTGGCTCCGTCGAGCCCTTTTCAAGCCTGTCGAAAGGCCAAATAAAAATAAATATGATCACCAGAAAGCCTAATATGATCAGGACAGAATATTTTTGTAAAATGCCAAAAATATTCAGACCACCACGACTATCGCTATGGGGATGCGCCTGAACATCGTCGAGTTTTTGGAACCTGCTAATTGTTTTCAAATCTTCTACGGTTCTGTCAAGACTAATTTCAAGTGTGTTTAATCGTTGAGTATTACCCTCAAGGGCAGATTTTATACCCTCATTAATCTCTTTTCTGAGCATTTCTCGCATGGCTTCATACTCACTTTGCAGCGCTGTTCTTATCTCAGGAGATAGAACAGAGGGAAATAGCTCAGATTCTGGTGTATTTTTACTATGCATGGTACAAATATTCTCCGAAATTTTCCCAAGAGCGGATATCCCAGTCTTGCCAAAGCCGCTCAAATAAAACAGAGTCACCACTCTCAAGCGCGTGCCATATCCGTTTAAAATACTCTTCAGCTTCTTGATGGCGCAGTGTAAAACTTTCTCTGAGCTCAGCCGCAGAAATAAAATTTGGCTGCTCCGGTACCAAAGTTTTGTAACTCCATGAAAAAGCCAATCGTAAGCGCGGTGGCAGAGCACCAACACCATACGCCAGTGCCCGTGCTGGCTCATCGAGAGGTATCGAGGTGCGAATAACACGGCCCGCAAAGGTAGCACAGGCAACAATCAACAACCTTTTCAAGGTTTTCATACCAAGCGTTTGCAGATCGGTAGTGCATGGCGGAGCAACGGCAATTGTCGAATCCTGCGTATATTTTTCCAGATAGACTGCCAAACGCTGTGCATCCTCCACTTGAGGATACTGTAAGGCATATGCTTTGTCCATCAGCGCTACGATGTGAAGGCCACTGTCATTGCCCTCGTTGACTGGCGTTGCCAGCACATGGGTCAATGATCCGCCGGGACGACCATGAGTATCACGCGCAAAGCCAGCGAGTGTCACGGCAAGACATACATGCTGCTGATTTGCTATTCTAAAACATTTGGTAGCAAAACCACGCTGACCATTCTTGAGTTGACCCAAATCAAATGATTCAACCCAAGCTTTTACCCGAGCATTTGGACATCTGACAAAACGGTATCCTGTTCCATCCGAGCCTGGCGCGTTAGTATAAATAAGATGAAGCAGCGGATGTGTACTCATTAGATTTGTTCCTAATTAAGGTTGGCGCCCAAGATAAATCTTGGACTCCTACAATGGCTGCTCAATGTCAAGCAGCCATAGCAATGGTAAAATAGTCCCTGAAGGCTTGGGCTTACGTTCAAGTTTATCACGATCTTCAACACTGACATCATTATCCTGTGGGCGAAAACCCAAACTTGATGTTGCGAAAATACAACAATCACTCAAGCGTTCCTCAGCGATAACCAGAAGATCGCCACGTCCTGAGTTTATGAGTAACTCCTTTAAATATTCTTGTTCATCCTCGGTTTTTGACAAGGAAGAACAAGCTTGCTGCAATACAGGGTATTTGTCCCAGAGTAGATCCGCCTTTGTGATGACTAAGGCGAGCTTGATCCTGTTATAATCTCGTCTATTCCAACTGTCCGTCATGTAGCGCAGTATTGTTTTGTCTTTGGCACCACCATCGCCACGCCTTGGACTAGAATCCCAAGCATCGGCTGATGGTAAGCCTAGATCATCCGCGATACTGGCACCGTCAAGTACCAAAATCAGGTGGCCAGGCAATGCCAAGTAGCGACTAATGTTTTTATCACAACCGTGGTTAAGTTGTTCCCAAGTTTCTCCGCCAATATCATGGATGGCCAGCAGTGGGTGCTGTGTAAATTTATCTATAATCTCCCACGCATAACGCTCCCCTGTACTTTTATGGGTTGACTTGGGGCGCCGCCCATCCTCTAGCAATGCTGACGAAACTTTGGCAAAACCTTCGTCCGTATCGCAGATACCCCAGAGTGCCATGTCCTTCAATCGCATATGTTTGAAATTATCAACTATAGTGGTCAGAAACAAGGTTTTGCCACTGCCCGTTGGACCGGCTATGCGAATGGCTGAGGTTCGTTCATGGCGCAATTTGGCGCATGGCAGAATTGGCGCGTGACATTCGCACTCAACCGTCAGGCCGTTTTGAATGGCAAGTTCATAAAGGTCCCTGGGTGAGTCATTCAACTTCTCCCACCACTGGGCAGGATATAAATCACCCAAACGTTGTCTGTCTCTAGCCGCTGGCGGAACCCTCCAATCACGAGGAGCATCATTCTGAGCGATACCGAACAATTTATCAACTTTGCTAATACGCCAGCACTGCAGGCATAGATATTTATTACTCATTGCGCTGCATCCTCTGGTGGCGTGAGATCAATGGTAAACCGCTCACCGGTGCTCAAGCGATGCTGATTTGGGATCGACGCCTTGCCTATCTGCTGAGCGATTTGCCGTCGCACATGTGGCATATTGAGCTGATAAAGGTCCAGAAAATCGCCCAAGCTCATGTTTCGTGGCACCTCGACTTCAAGCGTATTGCGCTCATCAAAAAAAGGGCCCGCCAACGGATTACCCTTTTTAGAAGGCTGATCCAGTTCTTTGACAGAGGGCGTTTTAAGGGGACGAAAACTGGCGATTTGAAAAACATAGTCTGGTTTAAGGAAAAAAATAACGCACAGTAACAACAATATAATAGATGATGGAATAGCTAGGATTTTCATGCGCCTAACGCCTAACAAAAAAAAAATGGGTAATGATTTTAAATCAAAATTCCAAGCAGATCAAGATAGAGCCGTTATTTCAGACCTGCGATTGTGCCGGACTGGGTCGTTATCTCGGCATCCCGCTGATTGCGAAAAATAGGCGCAGTACCCGTATTAGGATTAACCACCGCCAAATCCTCAGCAGTCAGCGTAAACACCCGTTCTGGTTCATTCCGTTCCTTTATCGCATGTAGGAAAAACGCATATTGGCTCTCGGAGAAATGTCGTTCCTGCCCACCGAATATCAAAGTGCAAAACTTAAAACTGGGATGGACATCAGGAAAAAACACTTTTTTATTTTCAAAATCAAACAAGCATTTTAAATGCCCCGTGGTAGCCACAGACTTAAAAAAGGCACTAGCACCTAAGTCTGACGCAATACCAGAAGGTGTCACTAATCCAATCACGCCATGCGGTGCCGCCAAACGTTGCGCTCGTTCCACAAATAACGCATAAAGATTGACATCACCACCAGACGTTAATCGCCTTTACCTCTTTTTTATCCTTGGGCTTATCTGATGCATCGGGATCATATTGGACAAGTGCTTTAACGAGTGTCGGAAAAACTTGACTAAAAACTGTATCACCTAAATCTTGGGACACAATGGCTTGCCAATGTCGTCCTTAAAGCAATGTCTATTTCCAAAAAATCTTCAGAACGAGATTGTGCGGATTGCCAATATAAACGCCAATGCATTTCAGCGCGACTCAAATAACGCAACATTTGAGTGGAAGGCGTACCGCTATTGAGTGTGTCGGTTTTATCTGCGCGATCCAAAGCCCGCTGCCAGCGTTTAGATTCCAAAATGACGATGCCATGACGGTAGCGCAATTCATCTTTTTTCTCCGCCAACGCGGCAGTTTTTGCTTGGCTATCTGGAAACAATAAACCATCTGGAACATCATAACGTCCTTTAGCAGAAGCGGTTTGTTGGGGCAAAGTATCGCGCCAATCCAGTGCTTCAAGCACCTTCCAAATTCTGCTCTATTCCTCTAGTAAAGATCTGAATAACATATTAAACTGAGAAAAATTATACTTTGTCAAATTGTTTTTCAAAATGACTAAAATTCCTCAATCATTTTATAAGGCATTTTACATGCCAGCAGAATGGCATCCCCATCAGCACTGTTGGATGGCATGGCCTTGTCGTCCCCAAAGTTGGCCTTTTGAATTGAGCCGTGTCCGTGCTACTTTTGCAACAGTGGCAAAAGCCATTGCTCGTTTTGAACCCGTGAAAATGATTGTCCTGCCAGCACATATCGAAGAAGCGGCGCGATTGTGTGGTGCGGGGATTGAGTTTATCTCCTTGCCCATGGATGATAGTTGGGTACGTGATACTGGTCCAAGCTTTATCATTGACGGACGGGGCGGCATTGCTGGCATTGATTGGCAATTTAATGCTTGGGGAGAAAGTAGAGAAAATATTATTGATTATCAACAGGATGCACTTTTATCTCAACGGATATTGGAATACACTCAAATACGTCGCTATGCCGCTCCCTTTATTTTAGAAGGTGGGGCTATCCATGTAGACGGAGAAGGTACTGTTTTAACCAGTGCTGAATGTTTACTCAATCGCAATCCCCAGTTCAGCCGCAAGGAGATGGAGGCACAATTGCGCGACTATCTCGGTATTTCTAAAGTGATTTGGTTAGAACAAGGTTTAGAAGATGATGAGACGGCGGGGCATATAGATAATTTAGCCAACTTTGTGCGCCCTGGCGTGGTGGTTGCCCTGACTTGCAATGATCCGCAAGATAGCAATTATGCGGCTTTGCAAGACAATTTGCATCGCCTACGTTGTGCCTCCGATGCCCAAGGACGCCAATTAGAAATTATTGAAATAGAGCAACCGGCTCGCCGCGATGATAATAATGGTTTACGTTTGGCGCTCTCTTATATTAATTTTTATATAGCCAATGGCGGGATTATTATGCCTATTTTTGATGATCCTGCCGATGAGGCAGCTATTGCAACCCTCAGTCAAGCGTTTCCAGAATATCAAGTGGTGCCTGTTTATGTTCTTGATCTGATTTATGGTGGGGGGGGGATTCATTGTGTGACTCAACAACAGCCAGTGTCTTATGCGACGCACGGGGTTTGCATTAAAAACCCCGTCCAGCACAAAGGAGTCCAAGATTTATCTTGGATGGGCGCGAGCCCAAGATAAATCTTGGACTCCAAGATCATGCGGTTTTTATTTTTAATCCTGAGCTTTGTCATTTGGTGTGTTCCACCGACGTGTATTGATAGCGTATTCATTGATTTTTCCTTCAAACAATTCCCAGTCATCTGCGTTTTCGAGGAAAAGGGTTAGGGGTTGTTCTGCCCATTCTCCCACATTATGTGGTGTCAAGTGCCAAGGCACTAGCTTGCAAGTAAGTGTTGCCCCATAGCAACACGGGAAAATAGTCTGCTTAGTTGTTGATAACACTCGCGCTCTTGAGAATTGAAAATTTGCTGGATATCTTTGATGACTACTCTCATAATTAAAAACCTAATTATCGTTGATTTAGAGCGCGACGGATCGCATGATATTCTTCTTGATCTTCTGAAAAAATACCTTTTGGCCACCAAGAAGGCGTTCCTCGGTCATTCAATTCAATCGCTTTGCTAATAGAACTACCATCTTTATTTCTTTCTACATAATAGAAACGTACCAAGGTATGCGAAATTCTTTGTTCCGCAATGGCTCGGCGAATTCTGAGCAAAAGCGTGTCTGAGTGTGTTTCCACTAGAAGACTGTGTTTAGTATTCATCGCTGCGACGATAAGTTCTGCAATGCCGGTATGTGCGTAAGGGTGAAGGTGCAATTCAGGTTGTTCCAGAATGAGCAAGCTTTTTTTATCCAATGTGCCCATATCTGTCGTCATAGAAGTCAGCGTGGTGACAATTGGTAAAACCTGACCAATACCCTCTCCGGTATCAGTGATATTGATTTGTTGCCAAGGATATTTGGCTTGAATCTCAAATCCCGACGCATTTTGTTCAATGAAAATTTCAAGCCCCACATATTCTTGAAACCAGCGACTAACCGTTCTTAACACAGATTGATCCCTCTGTTTGCTTAACCACAACCAGTGGGGTGCATGACTACCATCCTGCTCAATATCAGGACGTATTCCACTAGGAAATCTATACATCCGCTGGGGACGCATTCGCATTCCCCCTATAAAACTGATACTGTATGGAAGCGTTTTCAGTGGTTTCAGTTCCCTGTTGATCAATTGCTTGAGATTTTCAAAATTTTCTTCGTTTTCTATCTCTATCGTATTTTCACTTGAAATGACGTTAAATATCGTCACCAGTTGCCGGTGTTCTTTTTCTCTGAGTTCGGTTCCACCTAGTTCGACAAAAATGGGGCGTTTTCTAGTCTTAAGCTCCCAGTAAAACCTTGAAGTCTTTCGCGATAACAGATTTCTTTTAGCGTTCTACCAAAATCTATGCCGGAGAGTTCTAGGGGAAATGGCGTTATCGCCTTGTCCCTAAATATATGAGTTAAAAATAAAGGTACTCGGCACAGTGAACTTTTACCAGAGTCATTTTTTCCAAAAATGATCGTTAAAGGTGCAAGCTCTATTTGGGTTGATTGTGCAAAAGACTTATAGCCTTCTATGGTAAATTCTCTGAGTTTTATCATTTTTTTTTCATCAGAATTGTTGTGTGTTTATTTCAAAATATCAGTTACCAATGCCTTTTCCCCTTCCAAGCGGCGTACATCAGGTGCAGTTGGATTAGCGAGGATGGTTTTGACGCGCTCTTACGAGCACGTTACGGACGGGGTTGCATTAAATTAAAAACCCCGTCTAGCACAACACAAAGGAGTCCAAGATTTATCTTGGACTCCTCATACCATGATGTTTTTATTTTTAATCCTGAGCTTTGTCATTTGGTGTGTTCCACCGACGTGTATTGATAGCGTATTCATTGATTTTTCCATAGAATGGTAGGATCAACATGCCAGTGATCCAAACAACTTGGTTAGCTTGTTTAAATTGATGAATACCAATAGTCATCTTTTGATGCCCGCCACGCGGTTGTTCACGATAAGTCCCGAAAAGACGATCCCAGCAAGAAAGGTTAAATCCAAAATTACTATTAGTTTCGTCATCTTCAACTGAGTGGTGTACGCGGTGCATGTCTGGGGTTACGATTAACCAGCGTAATAAACGGTCTAAGGTTTTGGGAAGTGCTACATTGCCGTGATTGAACATGGCTAAGGCATTCAATAGGACTTCAAAAATGATAACAGCTACAATTGGTGGGCCTAAAACAATTATGCTGGCAAATTTAATTAGCATGGAAAGGATGATTTCGATGGGGTGAAAACGTGCTCCGGTTGTCACGTCATAATCAAGATCAGCATGGTGGACGCGATGTAAACGCCAGAGTACCGGTACTGCATGTACCATGATATGTTGTAAATAGATAATAAAATCCATTGCAATGACCGCAATCAAAACGGATAAAGCAAGGGGCAATTGATAATAATTAAGCAGCCCCCAGCCATTTTCACTGGCAAAAACAGCTATACCAACCGCTGCCATTGGAAAAAGCCAGCGTAAAATGAGGCTATTGAAAAAAACCAGTCCTAAATTATTAAGCCAGCGTAAGGGTTTTGAGGCGGTTAAGCTGCGTTTGGGTGCCAGCATTTCCCAAACAGCCATCATAGTAAAAATGCCAAAGAAGAAACTCAAGCGAATAGGTATTTCATAAGTTGTGATAAAGTCGGACATAATGATAAACTCCTGATATTTTTAAATTCGATTGGTTGAAAGAGATTTTGCCTTTAGTATGATTGTGTGTTCATTCAGTTCGATAATGTCTGCTAACCAGAAAAACAGAAGCGTATTATAGAACTGATTCAAATGAGTTGACTTGAGCTTCTTAACCTCATTAAATAGTGCTTCAATATTATAGTCTTTCTGTTTTCATTTCGAGTGCGCCCACGCAGGCGCGTGGGAACCATAAAAAGGCTTGCTTTTTGCTGTGCAAACTGCAACAAACTAATGAGTTTAATCAGCATCGAGATTAATATCCTTAAAGGGATCTTCTCTGGTGATGTCACCATTTGGTAGTTCGTAATAGATTTGACCATTTCGAGAAAAAACGCTAGGAATACCAAGACGACGATTTTCTTCCAAAGCTTTTTGGACCGCAAGATTGCCAATGCGTTTAAATTCGGCGGCTTGAAGATAGAGTTGAATATCGAGTGGTGGATTCATGTTACCTCACGTAAAAACAGATCAAATAAACTTTCATTTGTGATGCTAAACTGATTGCTTTTACCCGCAGCCACTTCAAGAAAGCCGTCGGGGGCATTATAAAAAAGATGCCAATAATGTACTTGATTTTTATAGCAATGCAAAAAATTATTTTTACTACGGTGGAATCTACGATTAATATCAACTTCTGGCACCTGATGTCCACCCTTTAATACCCGCTCTTTAACACGTTTGACACAAACTTCTGGCGTTTCCAGAAAAACGAACAATATTGTTATCGTATAACCGGCTTGATTGAGGCGATGAATGATTCGTTGAAACCCTAAACCAGAAAGCGTCGATTCAACGACAAAGTTTTTACCCTCTGCCATCAAATCAGCCAGTTGCTTAAAAAATTCACGCCCCGCTTGCATTTTAACCTCATTGAAATTGTCGGGCGCAAGTTGAGCGGCAATCTCGTCTGCGCCTAAATATTGGAAACAAAAGCGTTCAACGTATTGATTAACAAAGGTTGTTTTCCCAGAACCATTGGGCCCAGCAACAATCACAACCTGTTTAGGCATTGATTTTCTCCTTTTCACTACCCTAAATTGATCATTCCAACGACAAAAAAATACAAGCGAGCGTAGGGTGCGTCCCACGCACACACTGTAGATTAATGGTGCGTAGGACGCACCCTACGCTTGCTATTTAAGCGGCAGACGGTATATTTTGCTTTACTTCAAAACAATAACTGACAATCATTTTGCCTTCAATCAGATCAGTCTCGAATCGTGCTTGAGGTTTTTTGCGGTGATCAAACACAACGTAGTAGCCTTCACGGACACTTTCTAATTTTAGATATTCTGCCAGTTGACGTTTTCCGGCTGCAAAGAGACTTTTGCCTTCCCAAATTTTGGTTTCAACAATGTACTTTTCTCCTTGATGGAGGATAATCAGATCCATCCGTCCCCGCCCGCTGCGAACTTCAAGGTACATAAATCCGCGCACTTGTCGCACAAAGGAGTCGAGATAACCAAATAATAGATACTGTCCGACGAATTCTTGCGGTGTCTCAGGGACTTGAAGAATCCGATAGCCTGCACGAGCAATGAAATCACGGAAATTGTCGAGCAGCAGACGCATGTTGATTTTACCATCGGGATTCAAGTAGTCGAAAAAGCCAGCATCGGTTTCCTCCGGCAAATACTCATCTTCTAATCCATTGAACAGCGGTTGGAAAGTCCGCACAATCCGATACTGGTAAATCGGATTCATTATTCGACAATTATTTTCAGAATCGGGTTCAATCACTCCGTAAGTCAATAATTCACTGATGATATCATTATCCAAATTAAACGGCACTGGTTGTTCTTTGAGGGCGATCCGCATCAAAGCCGATTCAAATCGCTGATTTTGCCGAATATTGGTCGTCAAATGCGATATGTTAACATTCCGTTCATTCAATATCTGTTGGTGAGCGGTTTCAAAATGAGAAAGGCTAATCGTTTCTTCAAGCGGAATCTTGATTTCTTCGCTCAAGATTTGCGCTAATCGGTTGACGAGAAATGGTTGCCCCGAACTCTGTTGGTGAAAATTTTCGATCACGTCTGGTGCAAATGCTTGTCCAACCTCTTTGGTATATTGTCCTAAGAGTTCTCGTACTTGTGAAAGCGTAAAGTTAGGCAGGGCAAAGTCGTCTTGGATATTGAAGGGCGAAATCGAACGATCATAGTTAAGTTGGGTGATATTTTTGACGCCAACAATGCCCACGCTATAGGGGCAGCGTTGTGGGCTTTTGGAAAGGTAAATGCGGCGCAAGGAATATAAAAAATCACTGACAGCAGCCGTGGGAATACCATCAAATTCGTCGATAATGATCACAAGCTTCTGGTTTTTTAGATAAACAGAAAGAGCGTCAAAAAAAATTATCATTGAAACATGATCAGTAATTTTCGAGTTCTCCAAAAATTGACGCAATTCCTCTGAAGGTAGCAATTGTCTGGCTTGAAAATGGTTTAAAATTTCCTTGCACAGATCGAGGTGGAGATAAGCGTAAAAAGCTTCCGGCGACAGACTTTTATACGCTTCAAAATCCAGTTGGATCGGAAAATAGGTTTTGTCGGAAAGCG
>JBDLJY010000022.1:0-34284 GCA_039714115.1 Pseudomonadota bacterium
AGGTATCCAAAACCTGGCAGGTCGTTGTAAATTCAATGAAAAATTAACCTGACAGGTTTTTGACACCTGTCAGGTTTGTCTTAACTTAATGGCATTGACTTGCAGGACAGCAAGAGGGATGTCAAAGCTAAAGGCATCTAGCGGCGGCATCGGGTAGGATTCGTAGGGGCATACCCTTGTGGTTGCCCGCCATTAGAAACCATTCGTGTCGTGGGGAAAAATGGATATGCTGACTAACCTCCCGAGCCGGGCGAAAAAGTAGTAGGATAGGAACAGAGAGACGGGCTAAAGTTGCGTTGCCAAGAGTGCCTAAACGGTAAAAGGGGCGTGGCTGAATCAATGCCAGTATGATAACCCCCCCAAAAGAAGACCTGCCAGGTTTCCAAAACATGGCAGGTCGTTGTAAGTTAAGGTAAAAATTAACCTGACAGGTTTTTTACACCTGTCAGGTTTGTCTTAACTTAATGGCATTGCGTGGCTGAATACGTTGCTTAGCCAAGATGGTAAGTAGATGAGATTTGCCCTGACGGCTGGAAATTACCTACAAGACTGTCAGGGCAATCCCCTTACGGGATTGCCCTCTTCTCATGTCCGGTTCTGGAGACCAGTCGTGTGATGTGAAGTTAAAGTCATGAACACGAACATGAAACGATGTGAGTTGCACGACTGAGTTTAACAGTAATAAATAATCCCTGCGATTTATCGCCTATTGTAGGGGATAAATCCCCTACTACGAACTCAATGCCATTAAGTTTCGTATTACGAACTACGCTCAGGAACAGTCGTAGCAACAAGCAAAATCAGATAACCCACAACGGCAGACAAAAACGATCCTAGCAAAACAGCAAGACGTACTTGATTCATATATTCCGGATCTGTAAACGCCAAACCGCCGATAAATAAACTCATGGTAAATCCAACGCCACACAACGTAGCTACTCCATAAAGTGTCGCCCAAGTGGCTCGCTCCGGCAACTTAGCCAAACCCAATTTAATCACTAGCCAAGTAATCCCAAACACTCCCAATTGTTTACCAAAAAATAAGCCTAGCACAATGCCCAAAGGCACGGATTCCCAAAGCACACTTAATGTCATACCCTCAAAAGATACCCCCGCATTGGCAAATGCAAAGATGGGTAAAATGCCGAAGGCAACCCAAGGATGCAAAGCCTTCTCAAGCCGATGCAAGGGACTATGCCCGTGACTATCCTTAACGTTTGGAATAAAAAATGCCAGAGCAACACCAGCGAGAGTGGCATGCAAGCCCGACTTGAGGACAAAAAACCACAACACCAGCCCAATAATGAGATACACTGTGAGACTTGTTACCCCTTTCCAGTGGAACAATATCACCGGCACCGCCAACGTCGCGGCAGCCAACGCCAAATAAGAAAGGTGCAAATCATGCCCCGAATAAAACAGTGCAATAATAACGATAGCCCCCAAATCATCAATGATCGCCAGTGCCATTAAAAAAAGTTTTAAAGACAGCGGTACGCGATTGCCCAGTAATGCTAAGATGCCCAGTGAAAAAGCAATATCTGTAGCAGAGGGAATTGCCCAACCACTCATTGTTGTTGGATCATTCCAATTGAAAGCGACATAAATGAGTGCCGGTATAGCCATGCCACCTATCGCTGCAATCGTGGGTAACACCACTTGAGAAAAATCAGACAACTCACCCTCAAGCATCTCGCGTTTCAATTCGAGACCAACTAGCAGAAAAAAGATTGCCATTAAGCCATCATTAATCCAAAATTCTAGTGGTTTTATCTCAATATTGAGTGTGCTAATGTGGGTGTGTAGCAGTGCGCCATAGAAATGCTCCCAGCTTGAATTGCTCATTAGCAAAGCTAACAGGGCAGCCATTAATAATAAAATACTGCTGGCTGATTCAAGTTTGACAAACTCACGAAAAGTGTTAGTAATATAGGAAAGCATAAAACTTGACTGTCCTTTGGTTGTGTAGGAAATTAATTAAGATGAAAAAACGTTATATTGTTATCGACAGTTTAGCCGTAATGTTGTTAGTAGCCAATCCGGCATTTGGTGGTAAAATTTATAGCTACGTTGATGCCGATGGTGTGCGAGTTTACACAGACTCACCGCCCAGCCGCGCTCGCATCAAAATATACTCGACAGCTCAACCGACGACTACTAAGATTTATAAATTTGTGGATTCAGAAGGGGTTATCCATATCACCGATAAACCCAAAAATTCACGCTATAAACTGTTTTATCAAGGCGGAGTCAGTGTGCCATCGTTTTCGAGTCGTGTTGACTCCATACCTAAAAAACATGAAAATTATAAAGCCTTGATACAAGAAGTTGCAACTAAGTTCGGTTTGGAACAGGCACTGTTACATGCCGTCATTCAAACTGAATCGGCTTACAATCCTAAAGCAGTTTCACCTAAAGGTGCTGTGGGTTTAATGCAATTAATGCCTGGAACCGCCAAACGTTTTGGTGTAAAAGACCGCACTGATGCAGCATCTAATGTCTATGGTGGTGCACGCTATTTACGCCACTTATTGAAATTGTTTAATAATAACATGGAATTAGCCTTAGCCGCCTACAATGCCGGTGAAAATGCCGTCAAGCGCTATGGCAATAAAATTCCGCCCTATCGGGAAACGAGAAATTACGTCCGCAAGGTGATGAGACTTTACCATACTTATTAGGCTAGGATGTGAGACGCAGATCTGAAATCAATACAGGAGATAATTTCAATATGGCAAAATCCGTTGGTATCTTAACAGCAGGCGGCGATAGCCCAGGGCTGAATGCCGCCATTCGAGCGATTGGCAAAATGGCCATAGCATCTTCAGGAATACAAGTGATTGGATTTAAAGATGGCTATCGTGGCTTAATGGAAAACAGAACAATGCGCTTGCACGAAAGCGCACTGTCGGGCATATTAACCCTCGGCGGCACCCTTTTGGGTACCAGTCGTGACAAACCCCATCGTATGCCAGTGGGGGGCAAAATATTAGACATGACAGACACGATGGTTGACACCTACCACAAAAATCACTTAGACGTACTAGTTTGCATAGGCGGAGGCGGAACCCACAAAAATGCCTACCGACTAGTACAAAAAGAATTAAATATCATTACACTCCCCAAGACAATTGATAACGATCTAGCTATGACAGACACCACCCTTGGCTTTGACACCGCCTTGGGTATCGCCACCGAAGCCATTGATCGCCTACACAGTACCGCCCACAGTCATCATCGTATCGTCGTCGTCGGCATTATGGGGCATAATGCCGGCTGGTTGGCTTTAGGAGCGGGTATTGCGGGGGGTGCCAATGTCATCTTGATTCCTGAAATGCCCTACGATGTTCATGTTGTCGCAGATGCCATTCGTCAGCGCAGTCGTCAGGGGAAAAATTTCAGCATTGTTGCCGTCGCCGAAGGCGCAATGTCAAAAGAAGATGCAGACGCTATGCAGACGGCGCTTAAAACAATGGAAACCGCCGAAACTAAACTTGAGAAAAAAGATGCCAAAGCCCTGTTAAAAGAGTTAAAAACTCAACAGACTGACAACATAGTGTCTCTCACCAAACCACTTGAAGAACTGACAGGCTTAGAATCACGGGTTACGATTTTAGGACACCTACAACGTGGTGGGACACCCTCGCCAGTTGACCGTTTATTAGCCACTCAATTGGGGACAGCCTGTGTTTCCATGATTCAGGAGGAAAACTATGGCGTCATGGCAGCCATCCGGGGAGATAGCGTCGAGCCGGTGCCCTTAGAAGAGGTCGTTGGAAAACGCAAAACTATCCCCCTTGATCATTCGTGGATAGAAACCGCACGTAGCGTGGGTATTAGCTTGGGAAGTTAAAAATCCGATTTTTTAAAAAAATCGGATTTTTTTTGACATAGACGTTTATGCTGGACGGGGTTTGCAACCCAATGCCATTAAGTTAAGACAAACCTGACAGGTGTCAAAAACCTGTCAGGTTAATTTTTCATTGAATTTACAACGTGCCATGTTTTGGATACCTGGCAGGTCTTATTTGGCGGCTTAACTTAATGGCATTGGGTTTGCAACCCCGTCCTTTTTTATGCCGGACGGGTTTAGAGACGACGTGGAAGTAAGCTCCGATACACTAACGTTGTTGATCTCGTTCCTTTGCGGAGCGTGGGAACTTATAGGAACGATTAAACCACTCGCATTTTGGTTCTAGGAGCCGGTGCGCCCCGCAAAAGCCCGTCGGTACTTAAATCCTCATCAATTTCTGGCCAATGAATCCCATACCCACCCCCACATATTTCCCATTGTTGTCGTTGTTCAATGGTAGCGTTCAATAGTCTAGGATACCATGCTAAGGGTACGGAAATACCACGACCATCCATCAAATCAACAATCAATTTGTCCTCAGTAAAATATATATCATCCACCCTTTCATCAGCGTTAAGAGCCAAAATACCCATACCATGCCTCCAAGAAAGTGTCTTGATGTTCAACAACTAACGAATTTAACTTATTTAATTCTTTGGCTTTAAAACCAAGGTTGCTCGCCAGCGATACCGGTTTTAGCCAAAATTTGGCTGACAAATTATCACGATCAATATGAACATGAGAAGGTTCATTTGGTTCGTGACTATAAAAATAAAAACGATAGGGTCCTAATTTTAGAATTGTTGGCATTATTGTATTCCTTGCGAGCAATTGATTTTATGCCGGACGGGGTTTGCAACCCAATGCCATTAAGTTAAGACAAACCTGACAGGTGTCAAAAACCTGTCAGGTTTATTTTTCCTCTAGTTAACAACGACCTGCTGGGTATTGTTCTCCCAGCAGGTCTGATTTGGGGGCTTAAATCTTAGCTCGCGACTGCACCGGATTACCAAACCACACATTGCGTACCAACTTCCGGACTAAATCCACCGGTATCAGCACAAGCGCAAACATCACCATATACAACCACTCCATCGGTTGCAAAGGCACCGAGCGTAACACTTCGCCGCCTATGTAAATAAAAATCGTCTGGACACTAAAGATAAGGGCAATAATGCCCAAAAAGAGTTTATTCTCCAAAATGTGTTCAAACAGATTCAAGCCTTGGGTGCGAGCGTTGAATGTATTAAAGGCATGCATGAAAACAAAAAAGCCAAAAAAGGCGGTTAAAAATACCGCTTCTGCCTCTGGACTATCAATCGGCATCCCCCGTGAGAACAGTTCACGGATAGGCGCGTAGTTTAAAAAGATCATACTCACTAGCGCAGCAACGCTACCGTTGATCAAGATAGAAGCCCACATATCCTTACTGATGAGTTGTTCATCTTTGGGGATGGGTTTTTCTAGCAAGTAGCGCGATAAAGCCGCTTCCCCCGCGAAAGCTAAGCCGGCGAGAGTATCCATAATAATATTAATCCACAACAATTGCGTCATGGTG
Source organism: Pseudomonadota bacterium (assembly GCA_039714115.1). Classification (GTDB taxonomy): domain Bacteria; phylum Pseudomonadota; class Gammaproteobacteria; order Beggiatoales; family Beggiatoaceae; genus Thiomargarita. Next base: position 5,412 of record JBDLJY010000022.1, read on the forward strand.
AGGGGGAGATCAAAGCCAAAAAACGGCCCTAAAAATGCCACCAAAATCGCTGAGATGTTGACAGTCAACTGAAAGATGAGGAATTTGCGGATGGACTTAAATAAAGTGCGCCCATATAACATCGCCTTAGTGATAGAAGAAAAGTTATCATCCAAAATCACAATATCGCTAGACTCTTTAGTGATTTCCGTGCCGCTGCCCATTGCAAAACCAACATCGGCATTTTTAACAGCAGGCGCATCATTGACTCCATCGCCAGTCATACCAACAACCCAGCCTAATTCTTTAGCGAGTTTGACTAAGCGGCTTTTATCGCTTGGAAAAGCTCTAGCAACCACGTAGAGATGTGGCAATATTTGCTTAACTTCATCGTCAGACTTCTCAGCCAATTCTGCCGATGTAACGACAGTCGCCAACTTATCATCAGATAACAAACCAACATCAGTGCCAATGGCTTGCGCCGTTTCTTTGGCATCCCCAGTGATCATCACGACATGAACGCCAGCATCTTTGGCGGTTTTAACAGAACTATAAGAAGTGCTGCGTAAAGCATCGCGCATTCCAAAAATACCTAACAAAGTCAAATCCTTGGGTAATTCATGAGTATTGCTGATAGGCGTTTCACTTACCGCAACCGCCAGCAAGCGCATGGAGCGTTTTGACAAGCTACTCATTTCGGCTTCCAAGATCGTTTTATGAGTGAGCTCTACTTTCTTACCATCCCCATCGAAATAGTGGGTGCAATTTTCCAAAATGATTTCTGCGGCACCTTTAACCAAAGTTAATGTATCATCCTCAAGTTGCGTGGCAGAAAATTTGCGGCTGCTATTAAAGGGAATCATATCAACAATCTTAATCTCTTCTTTTTGTTTTAATAACGGTGTCAAAAAGCGCAATATGGCTTGTTCTGTCCGATCAGCCCCCACCATTTTGGGGTTTTTGGGATCACTGGTATCAATGATGGCACTGGTGTTGTTACGCACGGCAAAGGCAAGCATGTTGCGGAGAATGTTGGGTATGTCTCCAAGTCTATGATAATGTTCAGCTTGACCCGTAAAAAAATTTTCCACCGCCAAATGCCCTTGAGTGAGTGTGCCGGTTTTATCACAAAACATGACAGTTAAACTACCCGCCGTTTCTATGCCCAACAATTTTCGCACCAAAACTTTAACCGATAACAGTTTACGCATATTTAAAGCCAGCACCATTGCAATCATCATGGGCAAGCCCTCGGGCACCGCAACAACAATAATGATAATTGCCAAAATCAGAGCAGTGACGACATGACTGATAATGTCACCCGGAGCTAAGGCAAAATAGGCTGAGAAACCGCCCTCGGTTTGCAGGAAAATATGATTCAGCATAAAGGCAATAAAGATAAAAGTCGCGCCGATATAACCAAAGGTGCTGATATGTTTGCCCAGCACGCTGAGTTTTTCTTGCAGCGGCGATAAACGGTCTTCTGCCATGATAAGATCGTTCATGGTTTTGCCATAGCGGGTTTTATCACCAGTGGCAGTCGCTTTCATCACCGCCTCACCGTCTTCAATCAATGCTGATCTAAAAACATGATTTTCCTCAGCAAGTTCGTCATCAGAGACCCCTTCAGGCACAGCCTTTTTGCGAATAGGCTCAGATTCCCCCGTCAGTGGGGCTTCATTAACCTCCAAATGACCAACGACTAAGATACCGTCAGTGGGTATAGTATCGCCGGGTTGTAACAGGATATGATCGCCTACAACCAAATCGTTGATGCTGCTTTCGACTAAGCGCTTATTTCTAAACACCTTAACTTGAATCATGGAAGCCTCTTCCAGCAACTTTTGGAATTCATTCTCATTACTGTATTCAGACCATGTAGCGACGAAAGTTGCTATGAATACAGCAACGGCAATGCCAACGCTTTCATACCATTCGGTATAGCCAAAAATCATCAGCATCAAGGTGACACCCAAAGCGACCATTAATATCATAATGATAGGGTCTTTAAAGTTGGCCCATAACTTGCCCCAAAAAGTTTCTCTCTCAAAGAGAGTAATGGCATTAAGGCCATGTTTTATGCGGGCCGTATTAACCTCTTGGTCCGTTAAACCTGGAAAAGTAAACTTCATATAATCCTCTGTTTTGTATCTAAACACCGATCCTATCGTCTGTCGCAAAGCCAATATTTTGGCTTGCGATGTTAACTGATAACTTATATATTATAGACGCTGGTATAACTCAATGCCAGTATGATAAACCCCTAAAATTCAGACCTGCCAGGTATCCAAAACATGGCACGTTGTAAATTCAATGAAAAATTAACCTGACAGGTTTTTGACACCTGTCAGGTTTGTCTTAACTTAATGGCATTGTGGTATAACTCAATGCCATTAAGTTAAGCAGCTTTATACCATAAGGGATTCAGTTGTTTCGGGAAATCCGCTCCGCTCCATTCCCGAAACAAAAAAACCCGTCCTGCACAGATTTTTTGATTTAAAAATAAATCAGTTATCCTTAACTTAATGGCATTGTGGTATAACTCGAATCTGCGGTAAATTTCATGTTATGTTATCAGTTATCAGTTTATCAAGGCAGCTTAAGTGTAACTGATAACTTTTTCTGGGCGAGGTTATAAAAAATACAGGTTAAAACAATATGATACACAAATCTACTGTCATTGTGGCAATAGTACTCGTACTGGGTAGCCTTTTTTCTATGGCGGGATTTATTATTGTACAAAAAATGGAGCAGCAGCGGATACATCATGAATTTCAAGAAGCGGCACAAGAGCGTATTTGGGCAGTGCAAAAAACCATGCAACAGTCGCTTGAAGTCTTGCATGCCATCGCAGCCTTTTACGATGCTTCCAATAACAAAGTTGCTCCACAAGAATTTGATATTTTTGTGACCCCATTCTTATCGCGTCATCTTTATATTCTCGCTTTGAATTGGGCCCCCCGCGTTTTTGATGGCCAACGTGCGGATTTTGAAACGGCAGCACAAATAGATTATCCTAATTTCCGATTAATTGAGCGAAACGCTCAGAGAAATTTGGTGAAGGCTTCCCAACGTGAGGAATATTTCCCCATTTACTATCGCGTGTCTTGTACTGGCCTTGAACAGGTGCGAGGTCTTGATTTGGCCTCAGATAGCACCCTACTGACCGCATTAAATCAGGCTCGTGACAGCGGCACTCCGCAAGAGATAAGCATTGCTCTGGAAAACACTCAACAAGTTAGCATATTTGTTCCAGTTTTCCAAAAACAATCACCTATCAACACGTTGGCACAACGACGTGAACATTTACAAGGTTTTATCGTAGGAGTCTTAAATATAAAAGACATTGTGGATAGTGCCTTAGAGCTTATGCCAGCCAAGAATATCGACATTCGCCTACAAGATGAATCTCTCTTTGAAACTGAAAGGAGTTTAGCCCCCCCAAGGGGGATTTTGTACCTGAAGAAAACCTTTGAGGTGGCAGGGCGCACTTGGTCTATTTTGTGTACCCCAGCCTATCCAAAAGCGGAAAGAATTTGGCTACCTTTTAGCATTTTGTTCGCTGGATTACTATTCACGATTCTTATCGTCCTTTATTTAGACAAATCTTATAAATATACTAGACGCATCCAAGAAGAAATCGTTGAACGCCGACGGGTAGAAACCGCTCTCAGAGAGGCTGAAAAGGGGTTGAAAGACTACAGCCGCTCATTAGAGATTCAAATTGCCAAACGAACTGACGAGTTAGCGCAACAAAATATTCGGCTGCAACAGGAAATTTATGAACGCGAACAGGCTGAAAAAGCTTTACAAAAATAGGTGATAAATCGCCTACACTTCGGCGAACGCGCCATTTTGAGAAATGATGAAATTATTTACTCTCGTTACTACCATAGCTGACCGCATTATTCTCAGTATCGCATTGCTGCTATTAGTGTGGTTATATATGCGCTACTGGATAGGGGGAAGGCAGCCTACTGACTATGCCCTCATTTTAGTAGCCAACCAAGCCCCAATAATGGTAGATTTGCAGCGTCCCCAACAGATACCTATTCAAGGTAGTTTAGGTGAAAGCCTTATTGAAGTAGCTCAGGGACATATCCGTTTTATCGCTTCGCCGTGTCGGAGCAAATACTGTATTCATGCGGGATGGTTAGCAAAAGGGGGCGATTTTGTCGCCTGTTTGCCTAATCAGGTGAGTATAGAATTGCACCGTGCTGAAACTGCTGAGTTTGACGCGATAGTTTATTAAATATGATGCAGGACGGGGTTCTTGTGCCGGACGGGTTTGCAACCCAATACCATATCGTGGCGACAAACCTGACAGGTGTCAAAAACCTGTCAGGTTAATTTTTCCGGTTTATCATAATGACCTGCCAGGTTTTGGATACCTGGCAGGTCTGATTTGGGGGCTTAACATCCCTTGTTGGCATTGGGTTTGCAACCCCGTCCGTAACGTTTATTCACTTTAAAGTATGATTCCCTACAAAGATCTACGTGATTTTATTGCTAAACTGGAACAATTAGGCCAACTCAAGCGCATACAGCTTGAAATTGACCCATATTTGGAAATGACCGAAATTTGTGACCGCACCTTGCGAGCAAGTGGCCCTGCTTTATTGTTTGAAAATCCCAAAGGACACAGTATCCCGGTTTTAGGCAACTTGTTTGGTACGCCACAACGGGTTGCCCTCGGCATGGGGCAAGAATCGGTGACCGCTTTGCGCGAAGTGGGACAATTGTTGGCGTTTTTAAAAGAACCTGATCCACCAAAAGGTTTTAAAGATGCCTTGGACAAGTTGCCGCTCTTTAAACAAGTCTTGAATATGCCGCCTAAAGTGGTCAACAAAGCGCCCTGTCAAGAAAACGTTCTGACTGGCAGCGAAGTCGATTTATCCCGCTTTCCGATTCAAACCTGTTGGCCGGAAGATGCTGGCCCTTTGATTACATGGGGCCTAGTGGTCACACAAGGGCCACACAAGTCAAGACAAAATTTAGGCATTTATCGTCAACAAGTGATTGGTAAAAATAAAGTTATCATGCGCTGGCTCTCACATCGTGGCGGAGCCTTGGACTTTCAGGAATGGCAACAAGTCCATCCGGGGGAACCGTTTCCGATAGCGGTAGCACTGGGCACCGATCCCGCGACCATTTTGGGGGCAGTGACACCAGTACCAGATACCTTATCAGAATATGCCTTTGCCGGCTTACTGCGCGGGACTCGTACTCAAGTCACGCGCTGCATAACGCACGAATTACAAGTGCCAGCCAGTGCCGAAATTATCCTTGAAGGTTTTATTTATCCTGACGATACGGCGCCCGAAGGACCATTTGGAGATCATACTGGCTATTATAATGAAGTTGAAACTTTTCCTGTATTTACAATAGAACGTCTCACCCATCGTAACCAACCCATTTATCATAGCACTTATACGGGTCGCCCGCCCGATGAGCCGGCAATTTTAGGGGTAGCCTTAAACGAAGTCTTTGTGCCGATTTTACAAAAGCAATTTCCTGAGATTATCGACTTTTACTTACCGCCCGAAGGCTGCTCCTATCGTATGGCGATAGTGAGTATCAATAAACAATACCCTGGTCATGCTAAACGGGTAATGTTTGGAGTCTGGTCATTTTTGCGCCAATTTATGTACACTAAATTTGTGATAGTCACTGATGCTGACGTGAATGTGCGCGAATGGAAAGATGTGATTTGGGCGATGACAACGCGCATGGATCCGGCCCGCGATACGACTATTATAGAAAACACACCAATTGATTATTTAGATTTTGCCTCGCCAGTATCTGGCTTAGGCGGCAAAATCGGTTTTGATGCGACCAACAAGTGGCGTGGTGAAACACAACGCGATTGGGGTAAACCTATTGGTATGACGGCGGCGGTTAAGGAAAAAATTGATGATATTTGGGAAGAGTTGGGGATTTTAGGCGATAAATCGCCTATCGTGCCGGACGCTCGCCCAAACTAAAGTAGGGGATTTGGACTCCTATCTCGGAGTCCAAGATTTATCTTGGACATCCATCAAGAATTGTCGGAGATTAACAATGACAAAAAAGACGACTGAATTTGACAGCCCGTGGCAAAAGATCATTCAACTCTTTATTAAAGAGTTTCTGCTCTTCTTTTTCCCACAAATTAGCGGATATTTATTTATCATTATCGCCTCTATGATCGTTATGGACCAAATGTCGTAAGTTTAGCTGTTTTAGGCGATGACAGGAAAAACTGGCTACCGAAAGCTTATAGCTATGAAAAGCTAGGCTGTGGAATGTCATTTCATTTTCCCATCGTTAAGCTGTTGGATTATCGGGACAAATGGGACGAGTTAGATCAGTCAAACAACCCCTTTGCCATTGTGGTGAAAGCTCACCTGAAAAGCTTAGAAACCAGAAAATCCCTTAAACAGCGCTATTCATGGAAAGTGGCTTTATACAAAGCCCTATACCAAGCTAATTACAACAAAGACGAGATACGGAAATTGTATGCATTTCTGGATTGGGTGTTGACTTTACCCAAGGGATTAGAGCAAAATTTTGACCGTTTTGTCTACAAATATGAGGAGGACAAGAAAGTGGAATATGTCACCAGTATTGAAAGAAGAGGTATATTGCAAAGATCACGAGAAGTTGTGATTGAAAATTTGGATGTCCGTTTTAATCACGTTCCAGAAACGATGGTTAAAAAGATTCAAAGCATTGATGATACCTCGCTTTTAACCGAGCTTCATAGAGATGCCATTTTAGTTGAATCTATCGAAGCCTTTGAAAAACTTGTTAAAAAGTAAGGCAAGCATCAAATATTGTGCCGGACGGGGTTTTTAATGCAACCCCGTCCAGCTAAATTTTCAGGGGTTTATCATACTAGCATTGAAGTTCGGAGTCCAAGATTTATCTTGGGCGGCACATACAAAACACGGCAGTTAAAAGGCTATAAACTTCGTCAAGGAACTTTATCGTTTAGGATGCGAAAAAGTGTATGTGACAAATATACTAGATGAAGACTGGCGTATGCGCGAGGAAGGTGGTCCTTATGCAGACACCTTAATAGCTGAATTAGCTGACAATGGATACGGATGGAAAGCCATTTCTAAAATACACGAAGAAGAGACTGAGGATTTTGAACGTGCATTTGATGGTGATCAAACTAAGTTAAGATTCTGGTGGGATTAGCTATTTCTTGCCTCAATGACATATCGTGTCGCTTTCCTCGTTCCCACGCGCCGGCGTGGGAACGCCGTCTGGACGCGCCAGCGTCCCGTCTTTTGCTTGAATCCTTAGTGAGACAGTACTTTTAGCTTGTCTTGTGCCGGAGCATATCCAAGCGCGGCGGCTTGACGAAACCACTTTTCTGCTAGGCTCAAATCTTTTTTGACACCTTCACCTTTTAAGTACATCAATCCAAGGGTATTTTGCGCTTCAGAATCACCTCGCTCGGCGGCTTGACGCACCCATTGTAGTGCCTGAGTTAATATTTCTGAGGACTCTTCAGAAGGGATAAGCGGTGACGTAATAACATAACCTTTGTCAATTTCCACACCCTGTATGTCAACATGTGAAAAAAATTTTGGATTATGATGTGCCTCAAGAAACTTTTGAAGTTCTTTGACAAAGGGTTCATTGATATCTAGCAAAACCACTTTTGATATTTTAATAAATTCTTCCTGGTTTAATACCACACGAATTTTATCAAAAATAAAGCGTAAAGATTCTACTTTGTTCCCCGGCAACCATTCTGCCGAAAGTACGATATCCCATTCCCAAGGAAGGTAGTCCTCTAGTTCAAAGAGCGCGAATAATTTAAATGGCCCTTTTTCTTGAGCAATTGACTGCGCTATGGCAGAATATTTTTTTAAGAGTGTTTCGCTCATAATATTATTGTCAATAGTTTCTCTACGGCATCAAGCATAGCTTGTGCTGAAAGTTTTGTCTCTGTGCCAATTTTTCTGTAACGGTTTTCTGGACTCCACTCATCAGAAACTAAAGTCCATTCCGTATAAAAATTAAGTCTAACCTTTTCCTCAACGCCAGAAAATTTGAGTAAAGTCTTTAAGTCATGTACTTTCAAAAATCTATGATTTTGAAAGTACTTTTCATACACGTCACAGAAATCGTTTTGGTTGATATTATACAACTTGTGAAAACGCTTACTTTTGATAGACTTTTCAATTATTTCACAAGTCAACCGTATAAATTCCTTATTTGTTTCAGGGAAACAGGTCCATCCTAGCGTTTGACATATTCTCGCTTTTAACGCCAACTCAATCGCATAACCACACAAATAGGTGGCAGCGTCATATCGTTTTGCCGCAAACAGGATTTGTGCGTCTTTTAGGCGTGCCCTCGCTAGGGTTATCAGTTCGGTTATTGTAGTCATGGATTTATTTGACCTTGTGCCGGACGGGGTTTGCAACCCCGTCCAGCTAAAAAAAAAGCTTGAGTCCTTAGTGAGACAGAGCTAGATAGTCGCTATAGGCAGGAACAGCGACGGCTGCTAAAATGCCTATCAGTGCCACACTCATCATACTATCACCACTCAGCAGGAACTCCAACGGATTGTTTTCAAATGTAAACTCCAAAGATAACAAAGAATCCGATATGTCCAACTGCATACCATAAGTGCCGTTTTTTGGCAAATTGAGTTCCATAGCCGATGGCAGACTGAACAAATCCATCTCCGCATCGGCTAACTCCGCTAACAGAATTAACGTTTGCAAATAAGCATAATAAAGCTGACGTGGTGTATCAGACAGGGAGGTTGAAATAAAGAACAAAGACGACTGAATATCTTGGCGCTGCTCCTGTTTCAGCCATTGCTGAATGGGGACGCGCTCTTGGTATAGTTGTCTATCAAACAAGCCTTGAGGTATTTGTGCAAAAATAAAATAGCCCTCTTCTTCCACCCAGTAAAGGTGAGTGTTAAGTTTCATGGCTAATTCTAATAAAAATACCTCAGTCTCGCTCTCAGGCTGTTCTTGTGGAGAAGCTTCTAGTGACTCGGTGGGTATCATAAGGTGGTGATACACTTTGCCATTGATTTCTCGTGTTTCATAAACCAGTCCGTACTGTTTCACCAGAAAAGTCATGATGTTCTGCACCCTTTTTTCGTCGCCAATCCTGATAGCGCCAAATTCTCCAACTTCGTCAGTGAAAAAGAGGAATTCTGGGCCAAATGCCCCAAGCGCGTCTTCAATCGAAAAGCCTGCCTCTTTTTTGAAGATTTCTTTAAAATTTTGGTAGGCTTGAAGCTGAGTTGGTTCCGCCTCACTTTGAGCGACTTTTTCAAGTCCCTTCAACCATTCCAGCAGCGGCAGCGAAAAAGAAGCGACTATCCCCGGCTTTCCAGAAGCCGTGAGAGATAAGTTATTGGAAATAGCTGGAAAAAATTCACGGTATCCAGCGCGTGGCGCATCAATCATAATACTCAAACGTCCCTTACCATCTGCGACACCCCAACCCAACGCGACGGCACTGAGGTTTAAAAGTCCCCATTTGTGCAACTTGAGAGCCACTTTGGGCGGTATTCCCAATTGGAGCAAGGGCAAAATCTTTTCGAGATTAACCCATTTAAAAAACCCTTGATGGCTAGAATCGATCCGATTTTCCATCTCATACATGGGATGTTGTTTGACCGGCACGAGGCGCGAGAGGGTTTGCTGAAAAAGCTCTTGGTTAGCGGCTAATCCACCCATCAACCTTAAAGTTTGGGTGTCGATATCGTAATGGAGAAAAAGAGGGATTGGGCCCGCCGTTAAGATACCGTAACCGTCCGTAGATACTTCACGGAATATCTTCAAGGGCGGTGTTTGGGCAACCACTGCTTTCAGAAAGTTGTTGATCTCATCAATCGAGGTGAAATTCAACTTGGCTGAGATGAGTACGTTCCCCAAGGCAGGCGGTGCCTGTTCTGGTACCAAAAAAATGGCCTCTACTGGTGAACGTAAGTGATGGAGAAAAAGTGCAGGCGTCGGCGGTATCAAAGCATTTGTTAAAATATTTTGGTAAACCGAAGCTTCCAAGTTTTGGATTTGTTGCACATGTTGTTCATGTTCCAATGCCCCCTTTAACATATTGTCTTTGGGAGATGAAAAAAATCCCCATGGATTGGGAATGCGAATATAGGCTAACGCATCGAGAGGAATGACATCTCTCAATGAAGCCGGCGCACTCTGACCCATAATGGGAAATAATAGCGCAATGAGGAAAACAAATTTTTTAGTCATAAGATCATCCTAAAGAAAAAAAATGAGTGGCATAAATAACATAGTTTAAGATAATATGTCAATCAGACTTGCGTTTATGCCTAGTCTCATCGCATCATTTTATTATTAACCACCCCAACACAGAACAACTTATGGATATTTCCCATTTAATTGAGACACTCAACAAAGCACAACGCGAAGCCGTCACCGCCCCGCTAGGGCATCTCCTCGTCTTAGCCGGCGCCGGCTCTGGCAAAACTAAAGTCCTCACCCACCGTATTGCGTGGCTGCTAGAAACGGGACAAGCCCGCCCTCATAACATTTTAGCCCTGACTTTTACCAACAAAGCGGCAAATGAAATGCGCTCACGCATTAACGCATTGTGCAGTGACGGAGACGCCCAACAACCGACACAAGGCTTATGGGCGGGCACCTTTCACGGCATCACGCACCGTTTATTACGCATACATTGGCAAGAGGCAAATTTACCTCAAGTATTTCAAATACTTGACAGCGAGGATCAACGACGCGCTTTGAAACGGCTATTCAAAGCTTTAGATATTGACGAAAAAAAATGGTCTCCCAAAAAGGCACAAGGCTTTATCAATACCTGTAAAGATAAAGGATTACGCGCTAAAGAAATTGTGGCGGAAGACGCTTGGCAGACAAAAATGCTTAGCATTTATCAGGCTTATGAAGAAAGCTGTCAACGCAGCGGCGTAGTCGATTTTGCCGAATTGTTGCTGCGGTGTTTTGAACTCTTGCGCGATAATCCGCCGCTGCTTGAACACTATCAGCACCGTTTTCAGCACATCCATGTAGACGAATTTCAAGATACAAATACGATACAATACAATTTGTTACATTTATTAGCTGGATCACAAGGCAAGATGTTTGTCGTGGGGGACGATGATCAAGCGATTTATGGATGGAGGGGGGCAAAAATTGAGAATATTCAAGATTTTTCTCAACAGTTTTATAACACAAAAATTGTGCGTTTAGAACAAAACTATCGCTCTACTGGCACGATTTTAGACGCAGCTAATGGGCTGATTGCCAAGAATAAAGGGCGTTTAGGTAAAAATTTATGGACGCAAGACAAAGCCGGGGAACCAGTTTTTTTATATACCGCCTATAGTGAAACCGACGAAGCGCAGTTTGTTAGCGAAAAAATCCAAGCATGGCGGGGCAAGCGGCAAGAGGTGGCGATTTTATATCGGACGACGGCACAATCGCGGCAATTTGAGGAAGCTTTACTAGAAAAAAGTATCCCTTATCGCATTTATGGCGGCTTACGTTTTTATGAGCGCCTTGAAATCAAAGATATGCTCGCCTATTTGCGTTTGCTGCTACACCATGATGATGATGGCGCATTTGAACGGATTGTCAATACGCCGAAACGGAATATCGGTTTACGGACGATTGACATTGTGCGCGGTGTTGCTCGTCAACAGGGAATGTCTTTATGGCAAGCCGCTCGCACCGTGATTGAGACTAGGCAATTAAAGGCGAGAGCCAGTAATAGTCTGTTCGCCTTTTTAAACTTGATTGAGCGGCTGGCGGAGCAAGTTAAAGATTTGCCGCTCTATGAACAAGTTGATCAAGTCAAAATTGCCAGCGGTTTAATAGAACATTATCAGAAAGAGACTAAGGAGGAAGCGCAAAGACGTTTAGAAAACATTGACGAATTACTGAATGCGGCGCGTCAATTTGAACGGCTCAATAGGGATAGCACCAATATTTTAACCGACTTTCTCGATCATGCCGCTTTAGAAGCCGGAGAAAGGCAGGGCAATCAGTTTGATGATTGTGTGCAATTGATGACTTTACACTCTGCGAAAGGATTAGAATTTGAAGTTGTTTTTTTATGTGGCTTAGAAGAAGGGCTATTTCCACACCAAAATTGCATTAAGTCGGAGTTAGAAGAAGAACGCCGCTTATGTTATGTTGGCATCACCCGTGCGCGTCAACAGCTGTTTTTAGTACATAGTGAAAGCCGCTACCGTTATGGGAAGCGTGATTTCAGTGCTCCGTCTCGGTTTATTGATGAATTGCCGACTGAATTAATTCAAGAAGTGCGTACTGTCTCACGGCTGTTAGGCCGCAAGCGCGTGAAACAATTTTAAGGCAGCATTTAGGAGTCCAAAATTTATTTTGGACGAGCCAGACGTCCAAGATAAATCTTGGACTCCTAAAGTAAGTCCGAATATTAACGAAGAAACTTACTTTTTATCAGTGATAACCCGTTCCATCTTCGCCAAGGAGTCCGCCGAATTAAACCGCATGACAAACTTCAAATGGTATCACATGAATATATTTAGTTAATTTGGTAATCGTCAAACGGCTCGTGTGAGGAGAGCACTTTTTTATTATCGTTTATCAGCATAAGCCTTCGTACCTTGCACGCCTTAATCGTATTCGGAGTCCAAGATTTATCTTGGGCGGGCGCTCGTCCAAAATAAATTTTGGACTCCGACAAAAACTAATTAATGTTTCCTACATTTGAGACTAAGCTTTTATCTAAACGCCTCGCATACTCAAGTATTTCGCTTGCTAACTTCTGAGGGACACGAATTGTGCAGGTTCCCCCTTTAGTGTGCCATGGTAATAACAACCACCAACCAAACCATGAGGAGGTAATTGCCATGTGCAATAATACCACAATTGCATCCACTGTCATAACTAAAGAATCAAGAAATTTAAGTCAGCTAGAAATTGAGGGATTCAAGAAATCCGATTTTTTAAAAAAAAAAAATCGGATTTCTAGTGGATTAAAGTCCACCATTTTTTAGCATTGTCTCCGACACGGAGTTTAATATTATATAAGAGTAAAAATGAAGCTGATCTAGAAAATGAGGGTAAAATGTACTTATGAGGCGGTTGCGAATAGAACATAAATTACTTACAAATTATAATTTATTTGCTAGGCTTGTTCCCTTAAGGAAAGTTCTCTAACTTTTTCCACGCTTAACTCGGCCACACTGGCTATTTGTTCTAGTGACAAAGTACCAAGTGCTAAAAGGTTACAAGCCGTTTTTTCATGACCTTCTGCACGACCTTCTTCTCGGGCTGTCATTTGCATTTCTTCTTGGTTGTACTCTTCCTTCATTTGGGCACGATCTTCCGGGGTGAGTTTGTCTGCTCGGATTTTCTCAAACATCTTTTTGAGGTTTGGATTTTCATAAGATGACAGAGACACTTCCTCCTCATTTGAAAGTCTAAGGTTAAAATACCACTATCAGGACCAATGCCATTAAGTTAAGACAAACCTGACAGGTGTCAAAAACCTGTCAGGTTAATTTTTCATTGAATTTACAACGTGCCATGTTTTGGATACCTGGCAGGTCTGAATTTTAGGGGTTTATCATACTGGCATTGACTATCAGGACCGGGGTTAGCTTTCTGAGTAAAAAAGACTAAAGTCTTTACAGTCACAGAAAATTTGTAATTCTTTGAACTCGCAATTGTTTCCACCATCGCACGGCATTGGTAGTACAAAAAACGTTCAAAAGAGTCAGTGGAGTGGGCGTGTTGCATCCCAATAATCATCCGATTTTTCTTATCTTCGGCAAATAAGTCAAACTTGAAATTAACATTCCCCACAAAAGCCTTGTCATTCTCCACCTTATCGATTTGAAGATCGTCTATGTGAAGAAAATCCTTAGCCAGTGCGGTAAAAAGTTCTGGATCACCAAAAGCCTTTTTAAATACCACATCATAACGTAAGGGAGCTACTTTCATAATCTTTCTCCAATTGTGCCATAAATTCGACTGGCGGGCAACCATAAAGGATTGCCCCTACATTTGTTGTCCGGTTTGTAGGGGCAATCCCTTGTGGTTGCCCTTAATTTAATGGCATTGACTTATAAATTATGAATCCAAGATTTATCTAATTGCCAACCATCTTATGTAAATCATTCACCACTTTGGACTCAGTATTTTCCGCAGTCTCCTCAGATTGTTGTTGGTTCCCCTCACCCATTTTTTTCACCTCTTCAAGGGTTTTAGACACTTCTAGCGGCTCGCTTTGGAGCGTTTTTTGTAGTGCCATTGCCAATAATTTGGTATGTTCTGCTATCAATGTTTTGCTGATCTCTTGGACCATATTTAGGCAGTCATCAGTACTTAACATCCCATCTTTTGGGCTTGGTGTCAGTACTGGTAACTCTTCACTCTTTGCCTTGGCGGGTTTTGCAACAGGAGCCGCTTCTTTCTCAACTGGTTCCGCAACAGCTTGTGGTTTTACTTTTGAAAAATAGCGGAAGCTCTTGTAAATCGCTATCGAGATCAAGAAAATCACGAGGATAGAAAGGCTCACAAGTTTGAGTATTAAAATAATTTCTTGGTTTTCAACATCTTTTTGTTTATCAGCAACGGCTTTGTCTAGTTTGTCTATAGAGACATCTGTACCCACTATCCAGCCTAATGGTTCATATAATCTCACATAAGAGATTTTTTGGGCATCTTGAGTCATTCCGCCTACCATTTTTTTGGGCTCGGTGTAGTCCAGAAAGCCACTTCCATTCTGTTTTTCGCAAAGCTCGACAAAGGAATTAAACAGATTTTTGAGTTTGCCCTCCAAAATATGTTCCTCAAGTGAGGGGGTCATTGGATGCACTATCAACTTGAGATCGGTTTTGCTGGCACTGCTGATCCAAAAATATCCAATCCCGTTGTCGTACCTCATTTGTCTTATCTCGTCTTTACTTTTTTCTATAGCCTCAATAATCGCATCATCAACATAGTCTGCCGTACCAATGAGCCAATTCCATTTAGGGAATAATCTCACATAAGCCAGTTTAGGCACATCAGGAATGACACCCTCTTGAGTTTTTTTGGGCCAGAGATAATCGACAAAACCTTTGCCGTGCGCCTGACAGATTTCCACTGCGGCAGTAAAAAGATTTTTATCGTTGCCCAGAGCACAATTGTATTTGGGATCATCCAGAACCTGACCATCAAGTGATGGCTCGGTAGGGTGCATAATCATTTTTGGATAAGGCAAAGTGGTGTCGGTGAGCCAAACATAGCTGTTGCCATTGTTGTATCTGATCGTCTTGATTTCCGCGGCCGCTTGTGCTTGTGCCTCAGAGAGCGTCAGTTTTCCACTTTCGACGGCTTGGACTTTCGAGTTGAGAATAGTTTCTGCAACATCAATAATGTTTTTCAAACGAGGTCCATAGTATTTTTCTAAATAGACCTTGTCCATAGAGTTTTTGTAATTGCTCTCTATGGTGGTATAAGCCATATCAACCGAGTCTTTGATATATTGTTTGATTCTCTGGATTTCCTCGGCTCGAAATTTTTCAATCTCTTCATTTCCTTTGGCGGTGATACTGTATATGGCGAATGCGAGTATCAGGCTTACCGCCACAATGAGAGACGATATGATGGTGACTGCGGTTTTGGTGTGGGTATTCATAAGCTCCGACTCAAACAAACATCCATACCGTAATTCCTAACATGCTCCCCAGAATTAACGGCCAAAATAGCAATTTTGCCACTAAGCCATTACGATACTGGATAAAAAATAGCTTGCTTTTAGTATGGAATAAAAAGTAACTGATGACAACCGCCAAAATAGCGATATACATCACAATATAAAAAGACTCAACATAGAAAATATCTGGGACAGTCATTTCTATCCTCAGTCCAATGTGAGCCATGAGAGTAGCCAAAAACAAAGCGGCTAAGGGTGCCGCCACGTTAGCAAATGTTCTCACCTTGCCTAAGAGCAACAGGATAGCAAATACCATAGCTCCTACCACAATGAGAGGCAGCAGACTTCCGATAAAGGGATTTAGGAAATCTCTTTGTATAAAAACTGTGAAATAAAGCCCAGTATCGTGATTTCTATAGTTAAAAAAGCTAGTTTTCAAGTGCCAACCGGGCAAAACCAGTTCGCGTTTGATACCTGGGCGATAAACGGGATTGATCCATTGGTATGCTTCTAAATCCGGTGTCAGGATCACGTTCTTGTCATTGTGACGTATAAGTAGATTAATTTCTCTTCTATCAAGAGGATACTTTGAAGTATCAAATTGCTGATGCACGGTGCCTTCAAAATACCATCCTATCACTTCTTTCTGATTTTCTTGGCGGCGATAAACCTCCTTTATTTTAATAGACTCCCCATCTGGCAAGACAAAACTGCGAGAGATGGTACTAGGAAAATCATCATCATACTTTTGCCAAATCTGACCTGTTAAATTGACATGCTCACCAGAAAATTCTATCGACTCAATCAAAACCCCGGTAGGAATAAAAAGCGGTGGCTCTTCAAACGGTTTAGTGGATAGAAACTGGTTTAAGTTTGCTTTATCTACAATGATGGCAGCCTCAGAACGGAAGGGTGCAGTTTGTGCTAGATACCAGATGAAGCCTATACTGATTAATAAGAGCAGAGAGCTTGAAAACACAACAAGCCAACACTCCGCACGAAATAGCAGCGCGAAAAAGAACAGTAAACAGATAATGATCCAGACGCAGATCCATATCTGTTTATGTCGTAAATCTTCGAGGGTTTGACCCAAAACTTCGTCTTTAATGACGACAGTGCCCATAACCCAGCCCGTTGTCGGAATGGGTTGGTAGAATATCCAATAAGTTTGGCCCGTCATCGGGTTTATATATTCCATAACGCCGCTTTCATTATTAATGGCTCGCTCACCTAGCCGCTTGAGCGCGTTGTCGTTATGAATATCAGCTATGTTAAAGATAGTTTTTTGACTTTTGACGTACTCTTCAATCGGATGGGCTAGAAAAACACCTTGTTTGGAAAGAATAAATCCATAGCCAGTCTTACCAAGATCAAGGGTATTCATCAATGCCTTGATATCTTGCCGGGAATAGTCTACAAAAACCAGGCATTTAGACATTTTGTACTGAATCGTTGGATCATTATAAGAACAAGGGGCTGTGAAGACTTGGAGTAAGTCTTGATCTTCTGTTTGAGACGATCCCTGTGTATAGTAAGGCGAGTGCCGCCGAGTCTGTGGATCATTTAGATAAGGAATATACGCAACACCCATCCCAAACATCTGAGGCGTTTTGTCCATCGTTTTTTCTAATCGCTCCAGAATCTGAGATCGCTGCAACTTTCCTGAGCCAATCTCATCCGCGAGGCTGTGGACGGTGGACGAAAGTTGACTTAGCACCTCGTCTATTTGTTGCACAGCTAGTCGCGTTTTTTGCATCAGTTGGTCTTTAGTCGCCTGCACTTGATTGTCTTGCACATAATTGTACACTAGAAACAAAACGAGTATGAGGCTCGCACTGTAAAAGACCGATAGTATTTTAAATGCCAGTTTATGCCACATGTTTGTATAAATATTTTTGCTCTGTCAATAGGCAATGCCATTTCGGAGTCCAAGATTTATCTTGGAACTTAATGATACAATATAATCATGTTTATCTTTATTAGAGTACAACAATCATGGCTTTACTTAAAGTATTACATTTTCCTGATACCAAATTGCGTACTAAAGCTAAACCTGTCAAACAAGTTGATGATAGCATACGCAAAATCGTTGCTGACATGTTTGAGACAGTGTATGATGCGCCCGGCATTGGCTTGGCAGCCACGCAAGTCAATATTCATAAACAGATTATTGTCATTGATATATCAGAAGAGAGAAATCAGCCCTTGTGTCTCATCAATCCAAACATCCTCAGCAGCGAAGGTACACAATCTATGCAGGAGGGATGTTTATCCGTACCGGACATATTTGAGACAATTAAACGTGCAGAACGTATCACCGTGCAAGCCCTCAATCAAGAGGGGGAAAGTTTTACACTCACGACTGATGGATTGCTTTCGACGTGCATTCAGCATGAAATGGATCACCTTAAAGGCAAATTGTTTGTAGATTACCTTTCATCCCTCAAACGTCAACGCATTCGCAAAAAGTTGCTCAAACAAGAGCGGCAACGAGCGTAGAAATACAATGACTACAAAACGCATTATTTTTGCCGGCACGCCGCAATTTGCCGTGCCCAGCCTACTTGCTCTCTTGAATTCAAAACATAGCGTTTGTGCGGTTTATACACAACCGGATCGCAAAGCGGGGCGCGGGCGTAAATTACAAGCCAGTCCTGTCAAATTAGTGGCACAAGAGCATGATATAGAAGTATATCAACCGGTTAGCCTAAAAGGGGCAGATGTACAAGCACAACTACAGGCTTTACAGGCTGATTTGATGATAGTAGTGGCTTATGGGCTATTGTTGCCAAAAGCGGTGCTCGATATGCCCCGTTTTGGCTGTATTAACGTACATGCCTCATTATTACCACGCTGGCGTGGTGCCGCTCCGATACAACGCGCCTTGCTGCACGGCGATACTATAACCGGTATCACACTAATGCAAATGGATGTTGGCTTAGATACTGGCGCAATGCTCAAAAAAGTCAATTGTCAAATTTTGCCAGATGATACCGGACAAACTTTGCATGATCGCTTAGCGACAATGGGGGCGCAAATGCTGGCTGAGGCAATAGATGAGAATTTGCCAGCAACGCCACAGGATGATAGCTTTGCAACTTATGCCAAAAAATTGGAAAAGGCGGAAGCGCAGTTAGATTGGAACGAGCCTGCGAAAGTTTTAGAACGCAAAGTGCGTGCCTTTAATCCTTGGCCAGTTGCCCAAGCTAAACTGTTTGAGCAAACGCTACGCATTTGGGCCGCTCAAGCCTTGCCGCCCGCGACGACAACGGAGCCGATAGGCAGTGTCATACGCTGCCAGCGCGATGGCATAGATATAGTCACCGGGGAAGGCATTTTGCGTTTATTGAAAGTTCAAAGGGCGGGCGGGAAACCTATTTCGGTAGGCGATTTTCTTAATGCTCTTCGTAGGTAATACATATGGATGCTCGCAGCATAGCCACCCAAATATTAACTCAAGTGATAGGACATAGGCATTCCTTATCAGATTGTCTGGACACTCACCTATCACGTCTCAATGATCCCCGTGATCGTGCCTTGGCACAAGCCTTGTGTTATGGCGTATTACGTTGGCAGCCACGTTTGCAGGCACTATTACAACGCCTACTGCGTAAACCAGCCAAGGATTATGATATTCAAGTTTTACTACTAATAGGTATATACCAACAACTCTATTTACGCATCCCTTCCCATGCCGCGATAGCGGCAACGGTGAATGTGACGCGCAGCCTAAAAAAACCTTGGGCAACCGGATTGGTCAATGCCGTATTACGCAATTTTCAACGCCAGCGTGATGCTTTACTGACGACTGTAGATACTAACATCAGCGTTAAATTAGCACATCCGCCTTGGCTGATCAAAAAGTTACAACAAAATTGGCCTTCGCAGTGGGAGACGGTGGCTGGTGCGAATAATGCACATCCGCCTTTGACTTTGCGGGTGAATGCCCGCTCAATGTCGCGTGACACTTATCTTGAGCAGATTGCAGCGACACCGACACCTTATACCGACTGTGGAATTACCCTAGAACATGCGATAGATGTCCAACAAATCCCCGGATTTACCCAAGGTTGGGTATCGGTGCAAGATGGTGCCGCGCAATTGGCTGCTCCATTACTTGATGTCCCAGCGGGCGCACGAGTATTGGATGCCTGCGCCGCGCCGGGCGGCAAAACGGCACACTTGTTGGAGCGTTATGAGATAGGTACATTACTTGCACTAGATAATCAACCCGCCCGTGTGCAAAAATTGGCAAATACTTTGCAACGTTTACAATTATCGGCTGAACTGCGTTGTGCTGATGCCAGTCAGCCCGATACTTGGTGGGATGGTCAAGCTTTTGATCGAATCTTACTGGATGTACCTTGTTCAGGCAGCGGTGTTATTCGTCGTCATCCCGACATTAAATATTTACGTCAATATAATGACATCGCAACACTGGCAGCACAACAAGCGCGTTTACTTGAAGCATTGTGGCCCTTGCTTATACCGGGAGGTCAATTATTGTACGTGACATGTTCCGTTTTTGCTGAGGAAAATTATCTACAAATCCAGAAATTTTTAGCCACATACGCTGATGCAACAGAAACCGTGTTGGTGGCAGATTGGGGTCACGCTCTGCCGTATGGACGGCAAATACTGCCCGGTGAAAATAACCTGGATGGTTTTTATTATGCGCGTCTTACTAAGAAAACCCCTGACGGGACTGTGCCTGTTATTGCTCTCTAATATTAGTTTGGCACAATTTTCAATACAACATGCTGAAACACGCTTAGTTGATGAGGTGTATGTGCTGGATGCGAATCTCCATTACAAGTTCACTGAGGTGATTATCGAAGCTCTGCAAAATGGAGTATCGCTAACACTGCGACTCACTATTATGGTTGAGCGTGAACGAGGATATTGGTGGAATGAAAGGATTGCGACACTGAAACAAGGCTATGAACTGAAATATTATGCACTCAGCAGACAATATGAACTTAAAGAGCTAAATAGTGACAAACAAGAAACAAATAGTGACAAACAAGAAACTTTTGGTCAGTTAAATGATGTCTTATCTCGCCTCAATAAGCTCAAGGATTTTCCGTTGATAGATAAACATTTGATAGAAAATGATGAAACTTACAAGGTTCACTTGCAAACCCATTTGGATATTGAATCCTTACCGGTTCCCTTACGCCCAATAGCGTATCTGTCTTCACAATGGCGTTTAAGTAGCGAATGGTATTTATGCCCCTTACAACCGCTAAAATAAAAAAATGGCTGAATGTCGGCATGGCAGTAATATTGGCTGCCCTGTTAGTTTCCTTGTGGATGATTACCGAGGCGCTGCAAAATTCTGAGCAGTTTGGGCATTTATACTCCATCCTGTTGCTTATCAATGCGGTGGCACTCTTCGCGTTCTTGGCACTGATAAGCCGGAATTTACTCCATCTTTTCCGTCAAGCCCGCAAAAAGCAGGCGGGAGCACGGCTAACTGTCCATTTAGTCATTTTGCTGGTGATGCTATCCACCATGCCTGTCCTCGTTGTTTATTATTTTTCCCTAGAATTTTTGTATCAACGCTTGGACAGTTGGTTTGATGTTAACATAGAAAAAGCACTGACAGATGCCTTAGATTTAAGTCGAGCCGCCCTTGATGCCCGTATGCGTGATGCCTTGAAAAAGACAACGCTTGTGGCTGATGAAATCGCATTTGTCAGTGATGAAAGGGTGACTTTACAATTGAATGATTTACGCCATCGCAGCGGAGCTTATGAATTAACCTTATTAAGCTCTAATGGGCGCATCATCGCTTCTAACAGTGCAGACATTGGGCAGTTGTTGCCCAAGCTTCCCAATGACAACGTGTTGTTACAACTCAAACATTCGGATCATTATATCAGCTTAGAACATAAGACTGATCAAGTCTTACATATCTGCGTCGTGGTTAAACTGAGTCAACATCAACCGGTGCGTTTACTCCAAGCCTTATTTCCGATACCAACCCGTGTCCGTGAATTGGCAGAAAATGTAGAAGTAGCGTTTCAGAATTACCGGGAGAAAGCATATTTGCAGCAGCCGCTGAAACTGGGTTTGGCACTGACATTATCTTTAGTATTACTGTTAAGTATTTTCAGTATGATATGGATGGCAATTTTTGTGGCGCGTCGTTTTGTTGCTCCGCTAAGTGATTTGGTTGAAGGCACTCAGGCAGTTGCAAAGGGTAATTATCAAAAACAGTTACCTGTCAAACACTTAGATGAAATTGGTTTTTTAGTGCAATCTTTTAATGAGATGACTCGTAAAATTGCACAAGCACGCGATGAAATCAAACAAAGCCAACAATTAGCCGACAATCAACGTGCTTATCTGGAGGCGGTGCTAGAGCGTTTATCTTCCGGCGTGATTTCGCTTGATTATGAGCAACGCTTACGCACGGCTAATCCGGCTTTCGCTCAAATTCTGGGATTGCCATTAAGTGAATTATTAGGCAAAACTTTAGCGCAATTGCAAAACGATTATTCCACGCTGGTGCCTTTCTGGAGTGCCATTCAGTCTGGCAGTCAGGCGCCAGATTGGCGCGAGGAAATTACCTTATTTGCGCCCACCCGCAAAATGCTCATTTGTTGCGGGACACAATTAGCACAAGAACAAGAGGGCTATGTGATAGTGTGTGAGGATGTGACAACTTTGATTCATGCACAGCGAGATGCTGCTTGGAGTGAAGTTGCCCGTCGTCTCGCCCATGAAATTAAAAATCCGTTGACACCCATTCAATTGTCGGCGGAGCGTTTACGGCAGAAATATTTGCGTAATTTACCTGAAAAAGAGGCGAAAACTTTAGATCGCATGACTCATACGATTATTCAACAAGTCGAAGCGATGAAAAAGATGGTTAACGCTTTTTCTGATTACGCGAAAATCCCTTCTCTGCACCGGGAACCGTTAAATCTGAATCAACTCATCAAAGAAGTGCTAGATTTGTATCATCATGCACCAATGCCTATCAAGACTTTGCTCAATGAGGATATTCCAACGATTGAAGCGGATCGTGGGCGTTTACGGCAAGTATTACATAATTTGATAAAAAATGCGCTAGAAGCTAATTCGACTGATAATAATTGTATTACTGTGACGACTCGTTGTTTGAAAGAAACATGTTTTAAGTGTGTAGAATTACGCTTATCAGATCAAGGGCCGGGCATTCCTGAGCATTTGCTTGATAAGATTTTTGAACCCTATGTGACTACCAAAACTAAGGGCACTGGGCTGGGTCTCGCCATTGTTAAAAAAATTATTGATGAACATGGTGGAACTGTGTGGATAGAGCAGACAGATGGTGCTTGTGTTGTTATTCGTCTACCGACGGGGTTTTAGCCCCCGACAGGTGGGCAAAAGAGAGAAATCCGATTTTTTAAAAAAATCGGATTTCTTTAGCTGTTTAGAAATGTTAAAAAACTTTTAGTTGTTTCGGGAATGAGCGGAGCGATTTCCCGAAACTAAAGCCAACTATTTTTTCGAGATAATTGAAGGGTGCCTTTAAAACTAACTGATAACTGAGAACTGAAAAAAATGGCAGCACATATTTTAGTGGTTGACGACGAACCGGACATTCATAGTCTTATAAAAGAGATTTTGGAGGACGAAGGATATAGCGTCAGCGTTGCGGCGGATGGCAACTCCGCTCGACAAATACGATCTGAACAACGTCCCGATCTGATTTTGCTCGATATCTGGATGCCAGATATTGATGGTATTTCCCTGCTCAAGGAATGGCGCGAAAGGGGATTATTAATGGACAGTCCCGTGATTATGATTTCTGGACATGGCACAGTAGAAACAGCCGTCGAAGCCACCCGTTTGGGTGCTTATGATTTCATTGAAAAACCCGTCTCTATTTCTAAGTTATTGATTACCATAAAACGCGCCTTAGAAATGGCCTCGTTGCAGCGGGAAAATTATGGTTTACGCAAAAATGTACAATTAGTGATGGAACCCTTAGGCCATAGTAAGGTTATGACAGTTCTGCGTGAGCAGGTTAAGCGCATTAACCAGCATAATACCTCAGTCCTTATCAGCGGCGAATCGGGCACGGGACGTTCCTTGTTTGCACGCTATATTCACCAAAACAGTCAAAACCAGACTGGCCCCTTTGTGCAAGTGCGAGTGGCTGGTATGAGTGCAGAAAATCAAGCCCTTGAACTCTTTGGCCACCAAGGAAGCAACAGCTTAGCACTTCTGGAGCAAGCAGAGGGCGGCACTTTATTTATCAAAGATATTGCTGAGATGGACGACGCAATACAGGCGCGATTATTAAGCAGTTTAGAAAATCAATCCTTTTTACGCAATGGCGGCGCAGAGCCGGTTGCCATCAATGTCCGCGTCATTGCCGCAACTGTTTATGATCTCGACGAGGCAGTGACGACAGGACGTTTACAGGAAGATTTGTATTATCATTTAAATATTGTCCCCCTACACCTTCCGCCTTTGCGCGAACATTGTGAAGATGTCCCAGAATTATTGGAATTTTATGTAAATCTGTTTGTCAATCAAGAAAATATCTCCTATCGCCGCTTTACGGTGGCCGCCCAAAATCGGCTCCGCAACTATTCTTGGCCGGGCAATGTGCGCGAATTAAAAAATATGGTACAACGTCTGCTGATTTTTGGGAATAGTAATATGATTGAGATTGATGAAATTGAGCAGATATTAAAGCATCGCCCGGTTCATACGGACAATTTATCTATTTACAATTTGCCATTACGAGAAGCGCGAGAGCAATTTGAAAAAGCTTATTTAGAACACAAATTGCAAGAAGCTGGGGGCAATGTCAGCAAAGTAGCCTCACGAGTCGGACTAGAGCGGACTCATTTATATCGCAAACTACGCGCCCTCGACATTGATCCCAAGCAGGCTAAGAAGTAAACAACCCCTAAGCCCCTCCGGAGATTCAATGCCATTAAATTAAATTTTGGGCTCCTGGGTTATTAGTTAACTATATAATTGAATAGGAGTCCAAAATTTATTTTGGAATAGCCCTAAAATGGCTTAAACCCCACCACACATATGAAAATTATCATCCTTGGTGCTGGTCAAGTTGGCAGCTCCCTCGCCAATAATCTTGTCAATGAAGCTAATGACATCACCGTGGTCGATCACAACGCCGCCTTATTACACAATTTGCAAGAACACCTAGATTTACGCACCATCACGGGACAGGCTGCCCATCCCGAGGTACTGTTGAAAGCGGGGGCAGAAGATGCAGATATGTTGATAGCGGTCACCAATAGCGATGAAACCAATATGGTGGCTTGTCAAATTGCTTACAGTGTTTTTCATACCCCAAAAAAAATTGCCCGTGTGCGCGAGCCTGATTATTTAATTCACAAAGAAAAAATTTTTGGCACCCATGGATTAGCGGTTGATGTGCATATCAGTCCCGAGCAATTGGTAACGCACTATATCGAGCGTCTAATTGATTATCCAGATGCTTTACAGGTTCTTGATTTTGCTGATGGTAGAGTACAATTAGTCGCGGTAAAAGCCTTTTATGGTGGCCCCTTAGTGGGACATGCCATACGCGCCTTTGAAGATTACCTGCCCAAAGTTGAAACACGAGTGGCTGCCCTGTTTCGGGGCGGTAAGCCCATCATCCCCGAAGGGGATACTGTTATTGAAGTCGATGATGAAGTCTTTTTTGTGGCGGCAACCCAAAACATTCGCGCTGTGATGGCGGGCTTACGTGAACTGGTGCATCCCTGCAAACGTATTATGATTGCCGGCGGCGGTAACATCGGCACCCGCTTGGCGACAGCATTGGAAAATAAAAAATACCATGTCAAATTGATTGAACACAACAGCAGTCGCACCGAAATAATTTCTGAAATATTGAATAAAACCATTGTCTTACAAGGTAATGCGGCGGATGAAAATTTATTGCGCGAGGAAAATGTTGATGAAACTGATATTTTTTGCGCCGTCACCAATGATGAACAAGTCAATATCCTATCAGCCATGCTTGCCAAGCGCATGGGCGCACATAAAGTCATGGCTTTGATTAATCGCCCAGCTTATGTGGATTTAGTCGAAAGCAGCACCATTGATATTGCTATTTCCCCCCAACAAGCCACCATTGGCACTTTACTGGCACATGTGCGACA
Organism: Pseudomonadota bacterium; assembly: GCA_039714115.1. Taxonomy (GTDB): domain Bacteria; phylum Pseudomonadota; class Gammaproteobacteria; order Beggiatoales; family Beggiatoaceae; genus Thiomargarita. The sequence continues at coordinate 31,187 of JBDLJY010000022.1, forward strand.
CGGCGACGTGGTTGTTGTGCATTCTTTACGTCGCGGCGCTGCGGAGGCGATAGAGGCGATTGCTCATGGCGATAAAAACTCCTCTAAAGTGGTAGGCAGACGAATTGATCAGATTAAACTCCCGCCGGGCACGACTATCGGTGCCATTGTGCGTGGCGATCAAGTGTTAATGGCGCACCATGATATGGTGATAAAATCAGAAGATCATGTTATTTTGTTTTTAGTCGATAAAAAACGGATTGCGGCGGTGGAAAGGCTGTTTCAGGTGGGGATTATGTTTTTCTAATAACGAAGGCGATAAATCGCCTACTACGAACAGATAGAATTCTAAGTTCGTAGTAGGCGATTTATCGCCTATTTAAAGGGTATAGATAATGGAACGTAGAAAAAAATCTAATGTTAAAAAACTTTTGGTCAGGTACTTATCAGGTGTACAAAGCGCAGCTTTGTCAGATATGAGAGCGCGGCGAAGGGTTCCAAGTGTTACCCTCAATAAAATATCAGCAACTCTTTTAACATACCACGCAAAATCATCAAGAATGAAGAATAAAATTTCACACACTAGCGGAGATAATGCAATGTCAACAGCCACAATTTTTCGCAAAGGACTTTGTTCCCTATTCAACAGTGTCGTCGTAGATATTCTCGCTCAATCCCGTGGCACAGATAAAGTTGTTGAATTGCTGAGGAAAAATTTCACATTCCGTGCCTCTGAAATCGCTGGGGCTTTTCAAAAAAGTTACAGTTATGCATTAGCGGCAATCGGCGCGGGCTTGATTTACCCTGAGGAACAGCGTCGTTTTTGGAAAACGCTTATTCAATCCAGGGTGGAAAACGAATTTTTGCAGTGTATTGAACAAGACTATTTACAAGATTTTGCCCAACAACAAGAGCTAACAACTGAGGCGTTGCATACGTTTCGTAAAAGTGCCGTTGAACAATGCAAGGCTTTAGCAAAACTCACGGTATTTCAAGCCGACAACGTCCCGTTCATCGAGGCAGAATTAGCAAGTTTTGTCACCGATACAGGTGATTTTGCCATTACCGACTTGGTATTAGAACGGATGCCAAAGCGTTTGGATAAACGCTTGCTCGCCTTTCTGAAATATAATGAATTGCTTGGCAATACCATATTATTTTTCTTGCACGTAAAATTACGCCAAGATACGCGAGTGGTGAGAACCTTAGAGGCTTTGCAGCGTGAAGGCTTCTTGTTGGATGTGCGCGAGATTAAAAATATTGTGCAAGCCACAGAAGTTAAGTTAAATCAAGCCGTTGCTAACAAACAGTTTGGTGAAGTGGCACAACTTGGACAAAAATTAGAGAGTTTGCAACAGATTCAATCCCTGACACAAACCCATTATGCCCAGTTCCTCGAATTTAGCCGACGTTTTGCCAATTGGGCGGCGTTGCTGAATATCCACATTGAGCAAGTGTTGTCGGCAATGGGGAAAGTTCAGTGGGGCATCCATAGCGAGATCAAGCAAACCAAAAAATTCGGCGTTGCGGATAAAATTTTAGCCCTCGTCAAGCAATTGTTGAAACATTCTGAATTATCGCTCCAAATGAAACCGCACGATGAGTTTACCCAACATAGCAGTGCCAGCCTTCAATTGATTGACAAAGCGCAGCAAATGTTGAAACGCTTGTCCCACTCTGATCCACAATTCAGTCGAGTCGCGGTTGTGCTAGGGAGTGTGGTGTCTTCGACGGGCAATTTAGAACAAGCAGAGGCATTGTTTGTAGAGGCGCATCAACAGGCGCTCAATGATGCGGAACGGGGGTTGTGTGCCTTTAATCTTTTTCAAGTGCATGTACGGCTGCAAGCGTATGATAAAGCTTTGTCCCATTTAACTGAGGCGATTGCGCTCAATTCACAACTTCATGCTTTGCATGATGTGCATAAATATCCTATTGAACGCTTATTGGGTGTAGACGGCAGGGGGTGCATTTTTCTCTGCCAGCAGCGTTTCAAGAAAAGTCAAAAAGTCGTGGTGAAATGCTTTTGGAAAGCCCGTCAGGGCTTAGTCGAGAAGGTTTTTCAAGAGCCGTTGCTGATGGCAGAGATTGCAGAAGAATATGTGCCGCTGCCTTTGGATTATGGTTTTTATGAGATGGCAAAGCAAGAGCGCGGCTTTTTTGTCACTGAATACTTTGAAGGGGCGGTAGATGGCGAAACGTGGTTAAAACGGTATAGCAAATTGGAGGTGGAAACGGCTCTCGCGGTGGGTTTGCAGATAGCTAAATGTTTGCAACTCGCGCATGAGAAGGGCATTTTACATTTAGATTTAAAACCCGCCAATATTTTGTTGAAACGAGAAGAAACTTCGGATGTTTCGGTAAAAATTATAGATTTTGGTTTAGCGAAAGTCGCAGAGAAAGAAGTCGTCGCTAAGCAAAGTCAGTCTAGCTTAAGTTCACTCGCGCAATCGGTGGTATTTGATACTTTGGATTATGCCTCACCGGAGCAACTAGGCTTGACGCGCTACGGTGAGGTGAGTGCTAAAAGTGATGTGTTTGCGTTTGGCAAAACCTTGTATCGTTTATTGACGGGAGAAAGTGCATATACTTTGCATCCAAAACGCTTGGCTTCGGCGCCAGAGTTGTTTGATTTGTTGTGTGATTGTGTGGAGATAGAGCCTGAAAAACGGGTTGACGTAATGACTTTGATAAGCCGATTGACTGCTTTATTGTTTCCACCTGTACCGGTTGAAGAACCTCAGCCCCACATTACGGTTGAAGAACCTCAGCCCCACATTACGGTTGAAAAACCCATTCCACAGGAACAGCCGATACGAGTCGATAAGAGAAACTGGTGGGAAGAATTGGATGATAATTGGAAAAATGTTTTCAATACAGCTATTGCTATTGATGCTGAACCGAGTGACAGCGATTTGGATAAAATCTTTAATTTGCAGAAATTGGATTGCAGTTGGAATGAAGTCAGTAATTTAGAACCGCTGCACCCTTTGACACAGTTGCTGGAATTGGATTGCAGTGAGAATAAAATCAGCAATTTAGAGCCGCTGCGCTGGTTGACACAGTTGCAGAAATTGGATTGCACTTCTAATCAAATCAGCGATTTAGAACCGCTGCGC
>JBDLJY010000023.1:0-34185 GCA_039714115.1 Pseudomonadota bacterium
ATCGGATTAAGATATTGATCGTATTATGTTTATCCGTTATTTCCGTCAATCCGTTGTACTATACTTTGATGAGGTGTAAATTTCTAACGTTGCGGAGCAAACTTGCTCCGGCAATTTCCAACAACACATCACGCAATGTTAGTTCCTTATGTTCCTCTACTTTTGAGGGCATCTGTTTATGATGAGGAAAAGTACTTAGTTCGTGATGATGCGGTGCATTATCATATCGAAACACTAAATGTTGTTCTTGGTTCATATAATGATAGCTATATTTGATTTTATCTGGTTTATCTGTGTTTTTAACCTCAGTAAAATTCAATTGGCTACCATCTTCAAACACAATCTTTCCTTTAATAAAGCCTTGTTTTGCATTATATATTTTTTTGCTTAGACTATAAGAACTAATTAATGGAAAATCTTGAAATTGTGTTTCCAGTTGGGCAAAATAAATTTATATCATGTTATAGCTTCTAACTGCTGTTGATTATCCAATAACATTTCGTAGATACCAGCCCAAATCAGAAAATCTTCAGTATCATCAAGTTTTCCTGCCATAAATTTTTGAGAAAAAACTTCACTAGATTCTTGATACTTTTGTTCAAATTCGATTAGATCAAACCTGATATTAAGCAAGGCTTTTTTCAATTCGGAAATTTGATAGGCAATAATATTTTGTGCAAATAACTCTAAATCATTATATTGCGCTAAGATGGTTCTTAATCGTGTTTCCGTTGGCGCTTTTAATTGTAACTGAAGCATAAGATTCCTGTATATATGTTCAACAAGATTGCATCATCCAGCCGTGCTACCACGTAAAATGCAAGGGCAGGTTATCAAAAATATGATCTGAAGTCAAGACGTTGATTTTTGCGTTCCATGATTTCTCTTGGCTGGGTGATTAAACGTTGCGGAGCTGCGATAATCGGATCGCCTGTCCACAATAACATCACTTGATAAGAAAACATGGCAAGCACCAGTACCACCGGCAATATGACGACTGACATCAATTGGGAGGCGCGATGATAAAGTGCTGTCAATTCTTGTGTGTCATTCAGTGCTACCAATTGTGAAAATTTCGGAAATAGTGCGCTAAAAATCGGCCCTATCAAATGATAAAGTGCCGTTGCCACTACGCTGGCTAATGTATAATACTTGTCGTTGAAGTCCGATCAAACCACCACTATAAAATCCCAATGGCCAGCGGAAAGCTATTGCTATGCCCAATAGGACTACCGATTGTTGTACCGTATCAACCGATAGATTCTCTGCTTTTATCCAATAATCGGCAATGAAGGGGGCTAGGGATATCACAGTAACACAAATCAAAATCGCTATTGCCCAGTAAATAATTTCCAAGGTCCTTACTAGGTCACGCATTTCTTGCCCCCGTTCCTGAAGGACGGAATAACGTGGTACTCAAACCCAAGTCTAGCAATCCAAACACGGCTTGTAAAGTCACGAAAAAACCAATCAGTCCGTAAGCCTCAACACCGATAAATTTGATATACAGGGGGACAAAAGCGAGGCTCATCAGAACTGTCCAGGCTTTACCGGCAAAGTTGGCGATAATATTTAGTTTAATTTGTGACACGGACTTTCTTCCTAACTTTTGTGACACGGACTTTCTTCCTAACTTGCCTCTCCTTGTGTAAGGAATACTTGCGCGTGTTTTGATTTTTTCAGAGCGATTAATCCGCCACAACCTAATATCTCGTCATCAGGATGAGGCGCTATAATTAAAGCTGATGATTGAGAAACAGGATGATAGGTAGCACGCCGTTTAACCCATTTCCTAAACAAGGATGCCCTTTTAAATTTTATAAATCGTTTCAATTCACGAAACATTATATTTTTATTGCTCGGTTTGGTTGGATGATAAAAAAATCTAAACCATAGTACAGGGATTTACGGAATAAGGGGATTAGTGTGTTGGTTATAAAGAAATCCGATCCTTCAATACTTCGGGCCCAAGATAAACCCAAAAAATATGATTTCGTCTCACACTAAAGAAATCTAAACCATAGTACAGGGATTGACGGAATAAGAGGATTGGTGTGTTGGTTATAAAGAAATCAGATTTTTTTTTAAAATCGGATTTCTAGGTTAGTGCCATCCGCTCCGTTAATAATCCCTTTATTCCGTAAATTCCTGTACTCATGGGCTTAAACTTCCAGTCTGCACAAACAATGGATGTACTACAACGCCAGTTTCTTCATCTGTATAATCCATTTCATACTGTTCACGATTTTTTTCATCAACAGTTTCTACAAATAAAACCAGCCAAATCGTAGCCACACTTAGCTCTTTCCCATAATCAGCAGCCTGCTTTAAGGCATCACGATAGCTCCGTTGATTGGCAAAACTTTTTAATTCTAACCCAAATAATTGTCCCGCATAATGGAGCAATAAGTCAATCTTTCCATTACCAGTCGGAAACTCAGGTATAACTCGTACATCATATCCACGGAAAAAACTGTCTAAATAGACATAAAAATGAAAATGAAATATTGCTTCAAACACTCGTAAATCTGTTTTACGGCGTGGCACATCTTTTAGTACCATCTCTCGATTAGCTTGCAAATGTTTTTCATATCGTTGTATTAATCGTTGGATATTTATACTATTATCAGTAATCGTATCCGACAAATCCTCGAACGGATCATATAACCTGTTCATTTCATGATACAATTCTCTAGCAAAATAATTGAACATTTGCTTTTGTATGTATGGACTAGGAAATTTGACATACATCATTTCCAAGTTGACTTGATCAGGTTCAATGACTCCATTCATATAGAGAAAATTGATAATGGAGTCATGGTAGGTAAATTTTACCTTCTTTTCAGTTTGGAATAAGTCCAAAACAAAGGATTTGTAAGGCTCTTGTTTAGCCTTACTGATGATATTTATGATATTGTTATTGGGCAATAAATTTAGGGCTGCTGCATAAACGCCTTCAAAAAGCTTCATCGTAATTGGTTGATCAGTGACTTGATTATAAGTATCTGTCAACAATTCTCCAAACCAGCAGGTGAGCCCCGGTTGCCCTTTGAATTCATACCATATCCGTTCTATAACTTCGGGTTCAATTTTTTGATTTCGATCTCGTTGATACCAGTCAAATAGGTAATCTACTTCGTCAGGTGTCAGATTCGGAATATGTACGCTGCGTTGGACGTTGAACGGTGAGCCTTTGGCATTTTCTACTCCTAAGACTGCACGTACTCCGATCAATGCTAGGCTATGTAATAAATAGTCTTTTTCAGCAGAGGTTTTGTTTGTTTGGCTTCGACGAGTCATGTAAATGTGACGAAAAACTGCGACTAGCTTGGCAATTACTGTCTGATCAAGGGCATCAAATTCATCTAAAACCAAAATTAATGGCTTTGTGAGGTTTTCAAACAAACGTTCAAAATCCTTTAATGAGTTTATAGTTAAGTTCCCTAAATTCAACTTTTTGATCAATTTACGGGCAATGAGTTGAGCTACTATGTCAGCATCGTTTTCTTCATAAAGAAATTGCAAGCTGAGATAGACGACATCAAATTGTTCGTCTTGCTCTATTCTTGAGACAACTTCTTGCATTATCCATGTTTTGCCGGTTTGACGAGGTGCCCAGATTGTGATGTAATGTCCGCCTTTGTCTGGATTCTTTCCTAACAGTTGTTGAAGTGCGCCTTCTATCAATTTTTTTCGGGGTGCGTAATAATGTATATCTCGATCAATTGATCCATAAGATGAAAATTCTCGCATATTTTTACTCCATTTTTGAGCTGAAATCCGATTTTTTTGAAAAATCTGATTTCTTGAGCACCCATATTAAACAAGAACTTCCTAGTAATTTACTTACTCTAATCCTAGATTCAATGCTAAATCTAGAATCTAGAACTGAGTAGCCAGTATAAAACAACCTAGCCGGATAGCATTTGATGATTTTCCAGCCAGAATGACGAAATAACTTTGCCCATCTAAAACGACTGAAAAAGTATAACTCAGTAAGACAATTTCCTACTTCTCCGTGCCGATCAGGAATAATCATTTTGACTAAGCGTTTTGATAGGGGCAATCTAGTCTGTCGTGATTTTGTTGTAGGGGCAATCCCTTGTGGTTGCCCGTGGGATTTTCGCCAGTATCTAATAATAACAAATAAATAGTGCGTCACATTAGTCCAAAACCGCCAAGTTGCCGTAGGAAGAATGTGAACCGCCACCCCATCTGCTTTTAACACTCTATGGATTTCTTTTTGAAAAGCTTCAATGTGTGGAATATGTTCCAGAACATTTGAACTGAACACGACATCGAAATGTTTTTCTGGAAAGGGAATTTTAGAACCATCATAGTCCACAATTGGCCAAACTTGGCTTTCTGTAGGCCAGACAAAAGTGCTACCAGCGAATTCTATAGCTTCAACCTGAAAACCTAAATCAGCGAGTTGCTTAGCTTGCCATCCCATACCGGCACCAATTTCTAAAACGCGAACCTTTTCTGGTAAATAGGGTAAGGCTTTATTTAATTCAAAATGACGAATCTTATGAAGATGCTCTAAGCTACGCATGATATTATATTCTTTATTTTTTGTTTCGGGAATGAGCGGAGCGATTTCCCGAAACAACTTATTATATTGTATCCAACCAAGCCTGAAACATTAAAACAGTCCATAATTGATTACTCCAATTTATTTTGCCACTCAAATGCTCTTCCCATTTTTCACGAACGGGTTTTGAACGTAGAAAACCGTCATTTTTTAACCGAGACTCGCTAATAAATTCTTCAGCCCAATCCCGAAGAGGCCCACGCAACCACTCTCCGATGGGTACACCAAAGCCCTTTTTAGGTCTTTCTACCAAAGCCTTTGGCACATATTTGTAAAGTAGTTGGCGCAAAATCCATTTACCCTTGCCCTCTCTAATCTTTAACGCGGGAGATAAATTCCAAGCAAATTCCACGATACGATGATCAAGTAAGGGCACTCTAGCTTCAAGACTCACACCCATACTCGCTCGATCAACTTTAGTCAAAATATCTTCGGGCAAAAAGGTGAGTAAATCAATAAAACTCCCTCGTTGTGCCAGATCAGACATAAATGGCATTGGCTCAGCCGTTATCGGCTCTTCGCCACCAATCACAATGCTATCCTGCCAGTGGGACATAATTTGCTTATAATACTCATCATAGTTTCTAGCAGCCAGAGTCTCTCTTAGGTGGCGGATAACCTGAGAGCGATCACGTCGCAATAGCCGCCTAGCACCTAATCGCAAATGATACGGAATCCATCCTATTTTTCGCCAAATTCTGGGCGCAAAAGCATAACGCTCATAACCGTGAAACAACTCATCGCCACCATCACCAGACAAACTGACAGTGACATGCTGACGCGCCAGTTGAGAAACTAAAAATGTGGGTATTTGAGAGACATCCGCAAACGGTTCATCGTACAAAGTTGGAAGGCGGGGAATGACATCCATTGCCTCTTGGAACGTAACATAAAGCTCAGTATGCTCCGTCCCCAAATGATTAGCCACCGCTTTAGCATCTTCAGCCTCATTGTAATTTGGCTCATCAAATCCAATAGCAAAAGTTTTGATTGGACGAATGCTTTGTGCCTGCATCAAGGCTACGACGGTTGAAGAGTCGATACCGCCGGATAGAAATGCCCCTAAGGGAACATCAGCTATCATTCGTATTCCAATAGCATCCTTTAATAAGGAATCCAAACTTTCTACAAGAGTATCACCTGACAAAGGAGCCTTTTTTTCGGCTATCCTCCAATAAGCCCACACACGCGGATTATTATCCGTGGACAATTGCAAAATATGCCCCGGCGATAACTTTGAAATACCATCATAGATAGTATAGGGATTTGGAAAATAAGCATAGCGAAAATATAACGCTAAAGCACTCCGATTAATAGATTGCTGAAAACTTGGATAAGCGCACAAAGCCTTTAATTCAGAGGCAAATACAAATGTGCCCCCCACCCATCCGTAATACAGAGGTTTAATACCTAAACGATCACGTACCAGATAGAGTTGTTGCTCAGAGCGATCCCACAATGCAAACGCAAACATGCCAATAAACCGATTAACAGCCGCCTCTACACCCCATGCCTCAATAGCCGCTAACATTACCTCCGTATCTGAATGTCCACGAAAATGATAGCCATTTTTTATCAATTCATCTCGTAAAATTTTAAAATTGTAAACTTCACCATTATACACGATGACATAGCGACCATTAGGAGATAGCATGGGTTGGTGCCCTTCAGGAGAAAGGTCCAAAATCGACAAACGTCGATGTGCTAGAGCAATGCCGATATCTTGATCGAACCATATACCGTCATCATTTGGTCCTCTGTGCGAGAGAGTTGCCGCCATTGCCCGTAAAATTGGCTCTACGTTTTGGCGTTTTGAATTAATGAAACCAGCAATACCACACAAATTAATTTTCTCCAAGAATCCTTTAAGGCTTCGGCAAATAGTAAATCCTTAATTTATTTCCTTTATTGCCTGCGCTGTAAGTCCAGTCAATTTAGCAATAGCCATTTCATCCAAGCCCATTTCTCTGGCTTGTAATACGGTTTCACGTTGTTGTTTTAACATCATCACCCGTCCTTCTTCTCGCCCATCTTCTAGCCCCTCTTCTCGTCCCTCTTTTCGTCCTTCCTCGACAAAACGTATTTTCGCTTTTTCCCACGCAATGTCATCTTTAATTTCTGACAACAATGCAGGACTTATAGTGCTTTTCTGAATCGCAGCCATTATTTTTCGCCACAAAGTCTCGGGATAATCCACTTCATCCATTTCACCGTCCAGTGAATCTTTAATAAAATTCAACCATTTTTTGATCAATGGTGGGGTTTTGTCATTGACTTTACGGGGACAAAGAAACACTAAGCGGTGGGGATAGACTTCAATGATGTCCCCAAATTCGTCTATCGGATTCATATCACTGACGGCACAACTGAATTTTATACTGCCATCGCGGGGCGTGCTGGTGAGGACGACTATTGTGTATACCGTGCGATCAAATCCATATTCTTTATAACCACCGACTTGTTCTACTAGGCTAATCAAATGGTAATACAAAAAACGATCAAAAAATTCATCTTCTTTGACTTGCTGGATTTCTACAATAATACGTTTTTCCGTATCTTCGGCAAATAAGTCATATTTGCACCTCGGCAAATCCGATGGGTTCAGGATATTCATATTCGGTATGTACTTTGTCAATGTTGATTTCTATGCCTAGAATGTCTTTGGCAAATTGACAGAAAACATCTGGTTGTCCAAATGCTTGTTTGAATATTGTTCCGTATTTAAGGGGGATGACTTGCATGTTGTTTTCCTAGTCCAAAATGGGGTGAGAGTTAAATCAATCAATTTGTCAAATATATATCGTCGCATTGGGGCACCTGCAAGGATCGCTACTCGTCCAAGATAAATCTTGGACTTATTAAGTAGTTTAAGTCCGTCATCGGTTCTTCGCCAAATTCTGGGCACAAAAGCATAGCGCGAATAACCGTGAAACAATTCATCGCCACCAGACAACGATGTGCTAGAGCAATGCCGATATCTTGATCGAACCATATACCGTTATCGTCTGGGCCTCGGTGAAATAACATGGCTATCATAGCCGATATATCACCCCTGATATTCCCAAGCTTATGCGAAAAGTCAACAATGCCTATGATACCACACAAATCTAAATTATCTCCTTTTTAGTTGTCTTTCTGTTCGGATAGTTGCTATCATTTTATCTCAATTTAATCGCAATTCTACCCGTATGATCGATTCTGTTGAGCAAAATAGGAATCTGTTTTTCTTCAATATACTCATCAACTGCCTTTTTAGCACCCTGCCAATATCCATAATCATCTATTATCACAACGCCTTTTTCCACTAATCGCGGAAATAAATTATCCAACTCGTGTTTAGTGGATTCGTACCAATCGGTATCTAACCTAAGTAATGCAATTTCAGTAGGAATAGTTGCTGGAATTGTGTTTTCTACCTTTCCTTTAACAAAATGAACTTTATCCTTTGGATATCCGGTATTGTATATGTTACTTTTAACTTCATCTAGGCAAGCGTAACACCAGCTAGAGCTATTGTCACTATATTTTTTTTCTGAAAATTCCAGTTGTGCGGGAATATTCGTGTAGCAAATGTCTGCACTTGTAGGAGCAGACATACCTTCAAAGGTATCGTATAAGTATATTTCTCGTTCGACACATTTGAGTTTTAAAAGTGTCTTTGCAATCACCATTGAGCTTCCACCCTTCCATACACCACATTCCACCATTGCACCAGGAATATTATTTTTAACCAAATAACTGACTGCATTTTCCAAAGCATATACTCGCTCAGGGCTAGTCATGGTATAATTTTGAACGGATTTAAACAGCTCAATATCTTCTTTCTCAAAGTCGTATGGCCATTTTTTCTCCTTATCATAGCGCACGACATCTACTCCAATTTTTCTGAGTAACGAGCGAACAAACTTTACGGGTTTCATTACAAACTCACCTTATCTTATATGTAAAAATGGTAGGATTGATCTTAGATAAATAAACGGCCCAATAAACTAAAAAAAGGTTTCCTATAATACCGCTAATTGCAGTGGCAATGGCCGCGCCGGTTATTCCCCATATAGGTATTAGAACATAATTAAGTAATATGTTCAAAATAGTCGTAATCATTAAACCTATAACAGTATAGTTAACATAAGCAGTCATGCTTAATAAAGTTTCTCTTGGCCCCATCAATAGATATATAAATTGTGCAGATACCAAAATTGCAAAAGCTTCCCAAGCGCCAATAAATTTGTCGCCGAAAATAAAAACAATTAATGTCTGACCAAATATTAGCAAAATTAGTACCAACGGTAATGTAGAAAGTACTGTTGCTCTTGTTACTAAAGTCACAATTTTTTGAAGTCTTGTAAACTCTCCTTGCGAAAAAAGGTGTGCAATAGTAGGTGCTAAGGGAATATTTACTGCTACAGAAATGATGGCTATTATCATTGCTCCACGAGTTGCTATATGATAAAGACCCACATCATTCATTCCCTTAATCATTCCTATCATCAAAATATCCGTTTGTATATATAAAATTTGCATGCCATTAATCAACAAAAATGGAACGGCGTTCTTTATCCAATGTTTGGTTTCAAAAATAGAAGTAGTCGATTTAATTGATTTTGGATAGCTTTTATTGAGGAAAAACCACATAAAAAAAACAGAAAAAAAAGCAGCGATCAATTGCATTTCCATTGCTAAAATAGCATTTATCTTTTGTGTTATAAAGACATAAACTATGGCAACCAAAAGTAAAAATATAAAATTGTGTACCACTCCAGAAAATAATTGACTAAGTAAAATATGCCGAAGTCCTCTTAATGTAGCTCCCCATATTTGCTTTATTGCATTCAACGGCAATAGGGCTAACGCGATAGATAAAGTTACGGCTTCTTGTAAAGTCCATTTATCTTCCCAAAACCACACAATCAGCATCGCAAATATAAAAATCAATATAGAAAAAACTAAACTAAAAATATTTGTAAATATTACCAATCCTCGCATAAGACTCCATCTCATTTTGGATTGGTAAGAGGATATTTCACGGACAAGCAATCCTCCAAAACCAAATGCAGCAGGAATTCCCAATATTCCACATATACTAAGTGCATAAACGTATGTTCCGTACTCAGAAGGGCCTGCTAGTCTAGCCAAAACAATACTAATAAGGAACGAAAAACCAATGTTCACAGCTTTGAATATCGCAGACCATATAGTACCTCCTAATATAAAACGTCGAAATTGTTCTTTTGTTTCCTTTTTATCCACTTCTAATTAACTCGTTTACCAATTGCAATAAGATGATGATTTTGTCCATGAGAACGACGGAAAGGAGCCAGAATTATCCTCAAAAAACCAGCTATTCTTTGTAACATATCACCAGAATAATCATTCCAGTTCAAAGCTTTTACAAATATAGGCTCAAAACCTTCTGTCCTCATTAAAGCACTCAAGCTGTCGGCACTAAAACTACGGAGATGCTGAACTTGGTGAAATACGCATCCACATTCTGGACATGCCATTTTATTAGCATTTAAATTTTATTCATTAGGAACCGTTACAACTAAAATACCATTAGGTTTAATAACTCTACGGAGTTCTGAAAAAACTTGGTTAGTGAAAGAAGCATCAAGATGTTCTATCACTTCCATTAAAAATAATACATCCGCTTCATTATCATCAAGTGGCATATTATGAAGATCGCCTACTTGTGTACGCAAAAGATTTTGATCATGCCCCAAATTCTGATTAACAAGTTCAATTGATTTGGGAGAAGAATCAACGGCTATACAAGACACGTTTTTAGCAACTAATTTGCTGGTAAAATAGCCGGGGCCACAGCCCATATCTACAACAGAGCCTTTTAAATTTATTTTTCCTTTAATGACACGTAGAACGGCATCACCGAACATTTTTCCAAAATAAATTTTATTCTTAGATGGGTTCATAGAGTAATAATCCCAAAAACTCTTGATACGTTCAGGTGTCCACTCGATTTCATGATACATCATAAGTTAGCAATAATATTTAGTTTAATTTGTGACCACGTTAGAGCCATCGGTTTGGTTGGATGACTTTCGCGTCTGAAGTCTAGTACAACGGATTTGTCTCGCAGAGGGCAACCACAAGGGATTGCCCCAAATGGTTGCCCGGTTTATCATACTGGCATTGTATCTTGGCTGGGGTAAAGAAATCATATTTTTTCAAAAAATAGGATTTATAGCTTCAATGCCAGTATGATAAACCCCTAAATGATTGATTTTATTTTCGGTTTTGTGCCGTCCTGCATATATGTTTTATATTTTAAAATCAATTAGTTATGCTTAACTTAATGGCATTGAGCGTCTAAATCCAATTCTTTCGTTAATTTTTTTGTAAGTAAAATCAACAATTAACGGTAACATCAAAAATAAGGGGTATCCGCTCGGAAAAATTTAAGAGATAATTTTATAGTCGTGTATAATACTGAGTTAAAAAAAAACTGGCTAAAATCGAATTTTAGATTGGTTCTCGTAGAAATAACCACCGCCCACATTCCCTTATTCTTATTAAACATCTCATCTAAGTCAATATTGGACTTCAATATGACGTACCAAGTTTTTATTCTTTAAACCTATCCGCTATATAACCTATCCTATCTAGGATGCCGGATACATCACCGATATAACAACCTTTTTTATCGGCTGTCAATACTGAGTTTTCCAGTAAATAAAATTCCCACTCAACACCGTCTGTTATAATGCCATACACCTTGCTTTGCTCAAATACTTTTAAAGTCGCGTACATTTCAGCCATACACTGTCCGATACCTTTGCCTATTTGTGTCGGTTTCACTTCAACAACTGATATGATCGGTGTTACAAATTTATAAGTATGTAAACTCAAAGCACAATCATACTTACCGTTTAATTGATGCGGTAAATCGGGTGTTTTTTTCTGCTCAATATTAACCGGTGGCTCGAAAAAAGCACCCACATTTTTTTCTACGCAAGCATTTAATAAGACAGGAGTTACCAAAAGGTGACTTCTTGTTGCTTCATTAGCGTCCTCATTTAGAGCAAAACGAGACTTTATCTCATCTACTGCTTTTTGAGTCTCAGGGTACTCATTGCTACTTGGTTTGAAGTTTTCAAACAAATTGCCTATAGCCGTTTGCACTTTAAAAATCTTTTCTAATTGATCAGTTGAATAACCTTTATAGTCACTATAAGACATTGTAAAAACCTCCAAGGTTAAAGGTCATAAATATGATGCCACTAGCGTTCGGGCAGGCATTCCCCAAGCACACTGCGTTTGGGAACGAGAAAAATCAAGAAATTTTTTCAATAGGATTTCTTTGCCATATTTAGTTTAATTTGTGACCACGTTAGAGCCATCCGTTTGCCTTTGGGCTCCGTCTGAAAACGTGGAGCGTAAAATACACTATTAGATAATTTAAGTCAAGCCTCGGTTTGGTTGGATGACTTTCGCGTCTGAAGTCTAGTACAACGGATTTGTCTCGCAGAGGGCAACCACAAGGGATTGCCCGGTTTATCATACTGGCATTGTATCTTGGCTGGGGGTTTATAAAGAAATCCGATTTTTTAAAAAAATCGGATTTCTAGGAACCAGCCAAGATAAATCTTGGACTCCTTAATCGCTCCGTCGTGATATCCAAGGGATTTACCACGCTGCAAATATAGTACAACGGTTATGCGGAAAGAACGAATGTTGCCTTGGCAGGCGCGATGATAAAGATTACGGAGCAGGTTGCAAACCTGCGTGGCGACATGAAGTAGGATATGTCGCTAGAAATCCTATTTTTTTTTTTTAAATATGATTTCTTAACGGACTTTTAGATGTTGGTGTCATGACACCAATGACAGTTCAACTTCTTTATCACTTTCAAATTTTATCAATTCTTCTAATAATTGATCGCAAATTGTTACACTTTGCTTATATCCATCACAGTCAATTAAGAAATTATATCTATATTCTTCTGCACAAACAGTAATAACCTGTAGTGCCATAAAATATTTAGTTTTATCTGTTCTAAATTTGGTATTTGCAATCACTTCTTCTAATAGTTTTTGCAATTTATGGCTTTTACTATATGCACCAAATTGACTTCTGGTTTCTAGTATATGCTTAAAAAACAATTCCATCATTTGTTGGTAATGAAAACATTCTATTGAACAATCTATTATATCTGTTGTTGCTAACACATCTATTGCAACAGCATGTTCCCAAGCTTTGCCTGCTAAATTTTCGATGTTTTTAAATTTTTTTAACTTATCTTGATACACTGTCTAATGCCTATTTGTGTCGTTCAACAAATTATGCTTTTTTCTTTTGAACGCAATATACTCTATTATTCAGTCAAGCGCAACTCGCCCAAAATAAATTTTGGACTCAAACGAACATGCACACTTATCTCAGCACCCTCCTACAACAACGCCAACAAGCCGCCCTCTATCGTACTCGTCTGACACACGATAGCCCCCAAACGCCAACATTATTCATAGACGGACAAGCTTATTTGAGCTTTTGTAGCAATGACTATCTCGGCTTAGCCAGTCATCCCCGTTTAAAAACTGCTTTGCAGCAAGGGGCACAAGATTATGCTGTCGGCAGCGGCGCGTCGCATTTGGTGACTGGACACACACAGGCACATCATGCCCTTGAAAAAGAATTAGCTGCCTACACCGGGCGCGAAAGAGCCTTGCTATTCTCAACCGGCTACATGGCAAATCTCGGCGCTGTCACTGCCTTAGTCGGGCGCCATGATGCTATCTTTTTAGATAAACTCAATCATGCCTCGCTAGTCGATGCTGCTTTGCTATCACGGGCGCAAATTCACCGTTACCCGCATAACGATATGCAAACCCTAGCGCGTTTATTAGCTCAATCGAAGGCACAACACAAATTAATTATCACCGATGGCGTATTTAGCATGGATGGCGATGTCGCGGATTTACCTAATATTGTCCAACTGGCAAAAACTTATCAAGCTTGGGTGATGGTAGATGACGCGCATGGATTAGGCGTGATAGGTGAGACGGGGCGCGGCGCCTTGGAAATGTATGATTTGGGGATGGATGACGTACCTGTGTTAATGGGCACCTTGGGCAAAGCTTTTGGCGTATTTGGTGCCTTTGTGGCGGGGAGCGAATTGTTGATTGAAGCTTTGATACAGTCGGCACGGAGTTATATTTATACTACTGCCCTGCCTGCGGCACTGGTAGAAGCGGTGCGGACAAGTTTAATCGTTGCAGAAGAAGAAGGGTGGCGACGGCGACATTTGCATGAACTCGTCGCCTATTTTCGCGCTGCCGCTATCAAACGGAAAATTCCTTTAATGGAATCTTTCACACCAATACAAGCAATTGTGTTGGGAGATTCTGAGAAGGCGTTAGCGGAGAGTCGAGCCTTATATGAGCGTGGGATTATTGTCACGGCGATACGCCCCCCGACGGTGCCACAAGGGACGGCGCGTTTGAGGATTACTTTGTCGGCGTTGCATCAAAAGGCGCAAATAGATAGGTTGGTAGAGATGTTATTTTCAGTTAGCCATTCTCGTGCCCAAGATAAATCTTGGACTCCTAACGGCTAGTCCTTAAACCTATCCGCTATGTAACCTATCCTATTTAGGATGCCGGATAGCCGTTTGCACTTTAAAAATCTTTTCTAACTGATCAGTTGAATAACCTTTATAGTCACCATAATACATTGTAAAAACCTCCAAAGTTAAAGGCACTGCACCGCGATCAACACTTTAGACGACGAATTTAATTTTCTTCGGAGCGTAAGATACTCTATTAGATAAATTCAGTCAAGCTCAATTTCTATAACAGAAAACAATGGTAACAAAGTCAATCGTGAGAAAAAAAGTTAAGCCAAAAACGTTTTATTGTAGGGTGGGCAACGTGTTTTTGTTGCCCACCTTTCGGGGCAATGCCATTAAGCCTGTCCCGACGCAAGGAGGGATCAAGACAAGGCGACGGTACTAATACCCTTGGTAATTTTTCGTAGGGGCAATCCTTTATGGTTGCCCTATCAACGACCTGCTGGGTATGGGTCTCCCAGCAGGTCTGATTTGGGGAGAGTTATCTTAATGGATATGGTTTGCAACCCCGTCCGTAACGTTTCAGATAACTCCGGTACGCAAGATTTAACGTTGCGGACGGGGTTGCATTAAAAACCCCGTCCGGCACATATGACGCGCATGGTTTAGGCTGCAATAGATAAATCTTGGACTCCGACAAAAAGAAAATCAAGAAAATTGGCAATTATTGATGTTGGAAACAAGACGCTTCGCATTTCGGCACAATGCGTCTTCGAGCAAGCCCTTCTATAAACATTTTTGCTTGCTGAATGTTAATGTTATAATCTTCTGCAATTTCGGTAATAGTCATATCCTCTCCCAATTCGGCCAAAATTTTGGCAACTGGTATCCGTGAGCCCTTTAATACTGGCACACCACCACGTATTTCACTATGTATTTCAACCACCTCAGAGAGTTCCCTTAAACCATATTCCAGACGTTGCTTAAGTTGTGTACTCATTATAGACTGAAATGGAGCCGTATTATGGTAAATATTTTGAGTGGGCATTTTTAATCCTTTTATTAGTGGAGAATTCTTGTGCCGGACGGGGTTGATCTCGTTCCCTCGCTCCAGCGCAACTCGCCCAAAATAAATTTTGGACTCCTAAATTACGAGCATGACTTTTACCCAATATAACAAAACAACGGTAACAAAGTCAATCGTGAGAAAAATTTGAACGCCCGTTGCTGCTAGACGAACTATTATCTTGCTCAAATGTCGAATTGCTCTGGGATGCAATGCGGTTTCTGGTTCGTCTAAAAATAAAATGGTGCCGGTGTTAAGTTGACGATTCAGAATTAGCGTTGTATGCCATTTTTAAACCTTCTGCCGTCATAGCCATCGTAAATTATTGTTGCCCTCTTTTGAAAACCAAGTCTTCATCGGTTTGATAAATTTCACCGCCCAATAACGCTTCTAATTGTTGATTGATGTTATTCAGCGGCCAAATTTTATCCGATTCAAGCGTTGGCACTTCTAACATTCTAAACCTGCGGGGTGACCAATACCCCGCAGGTTGTTGTAAATTATACTAAAAATTAACCAGCGGGGTAGGGGATTTAGTCTCCCATGATTATCATACTGGCATTGACGCTCCGCGTGGGAACGATAAAAAATATGATTTTTTTTGCCTTAAATTATTTCAATCTATCTATATCTATAATCAACCCTTCCCGTGCAATATGACATGCCATATTTGATTGACGCTCATGGATGAGTTTGACCATGTGGTGATGTAGTTCTTCTATTTTGGTATCATCATAGTTGGGATCGACATGGAATAAGTATAACTGTTTGACATTGGCATCCATCGCAAAATTTGTAGTTTCAATGTAGCTGGAATGTCCCCAGCCACGTTTTTTGGCATAATCTTCTGGCGTGTATTGCGTGTCATGGATGAAAACATCAGCATTATCAAAAAAATTTAAGTATTTATCCCGTTCTTCCGCTTGCATGGTTTTGATGAGTTGCAATTCATCAGGTTCAAATTCATCTTCGTTTAGGGGCTTCTCTATAAATGAGAGTTCGTTATCGGAAGCATAGATGATAATTTTATCGTGTACTTGGATACGGTAGCCATAAGTGGTGCCGGGATGGTGTACATAAAAAGGTTCTATCTTAAAGGGTCCATATTCAAGTTGGTCATTATTCAGGTAGTCAATATCTGCCAGCCACTTTTCAGCTTCAACCGGGAAGTAGGGATCGAGCATTTGTCCAAAAACGCTTTGCTTGATTTCTTGTTGGTTACCGGGGCCATAAATATTAATTTTCCACCCCGGCACAAAAGCTGGTATAAAAAACGGTAAACCAGAAATATGATCTAAATGGTAATGGGTCAAAATAATCGTGATTTCTTTGATGTCTTGTTGCTCCATCAAAGCTTTGCCGAGTGGAATAATGCCCGTTCCTCCATCACAGATCAATATATGATTATCTACCCGCAATTCCACACACGAGGTATTGCCGCCAACACGTAGATGGCTGCCAAACGGTGCAGGATATGATCCACGTACTCCCCAAAATCTGATATAATTCAATTTATTATTATTCATTGTTTGGGTTTCACTTCAATATATTTAGCAACGATGTTACGAATTTCTTTAAAACCTAAAGGTTTGATAATAAAATCGACTGCCCCTTGTTGTTTAGCGATGTTGCGATCTTGAGTAAAATCTTTAGAGGTGATAATAATCACGGGCACCTCTTTGAGATGAGAAAGCTGACGTAAATTTTTTAATAGGCTCAGTCCGTCCATACTGGGCATCAAAATATCTAAGAGCAGTAGCTCGGGTTGATGTTCTTGTAAATACCCAAGCGCTTCTATGGGAGAGGTGAAGCATTTTAAATTGACAGCCAGTGGTTCGACAGCGTACTGGTACAGACGTATTGCTGTGGGACTGTCATCTACAACCATAATAGTTGGCATTTTATCTGTCATAAGCGATCATAAAATAGGAGTCCAAGATTTATCTTGGACGTCCTAGCGTTTAATTAGGAGATTGGATCGTTCACTCAATAAGACTAAGCTTGGCAAATTTGAAGCTGATAACTCCGGCAGAGTGGATTTTTTTGGAGTTGGTTGCCAAGCCAAAAAGCCAAGATTTAATAATAACAAAAATAAGGCGAAATTTCTCATAACGATTGATTGACGACGGTTTTAAGTCCTTGTAAGACGAGATCGGGGATATGCCGATAAGGTTTTTGTAATAATGATTCAAGTGCCGGCACACTGCCCCCGGTGAGTATCAATTTAGGTGAATTCAAGTTATTTATCACGTATTCCAGTAAGCCTATCACGGCATATAAAGTACCCAAGGTGATACCGGTATGCGTGTCGTGTGCTAAGAATGGTTTTTCGTCGCGGCTTTTGAAACTTTTATTGAATTGTGCCAATAAATAGGTGTCATTTAACAAGGCGTTGTGCATGGTAGTGACGCCCGGCATGATGAGTCCGCCCTCATGTTGACCATTGGCAGATAGTATATCTAAAGTGATGGCGGTGCCACAGTCAACCACGCAAAGTGGGCCTTTTTCTAAGTGATAGGCACCGATTAGTGCCAGCCAGCGATCAACGCCTAATTGTTTGGAATTATTATATCCGTTTTTGACTCCACATTGATAGTGGGATGTTTTTATGAAAGTGGGTTTAAGCCCCCAATGATTTTTCATCCAATGGGTGAGGATTTCAGCCTTTTGGGGCCCAGCTACGTTGGATACCCAGACTCCTTGAGAGGGCATGTCAAGCCATGCTTGTGTCAATAGATTATCTAATCTGTCACTTTGATACGGGATACGTTGCAGGGGACTGATCTGATCTTGTTTTAGGGTTGCCCATTTGATTGAGCTATTGCCCATGTCGATTAAAAGCATGCGTAGTCCGTTTGAATATTAAACAGGGTATGTTATAATTAATACTATTAAGTCACAGTAAGGCGATAAATCGCTATGGCATTGAGTCTTAAATTGTTAATGGAAAAAATTCCATTAGCGGGCATAAGTGACAGGCGTTTCTGAGCAATGGCTGCAAGATGCAAGAGCAATTATAACATTTTTTAAATAGGTTATATGATATTATTTTTTAATAAAATAATTATTATTTTTTATGACAGTAAAAACTGAGGAGGCTTGTTTTAGGGTTGCCCATGTCGATTAAAAGCATAGCGTAGTCCGTTTGAATATTAAACAGGGTATGTTATAATTAATACTATTAAGTCACAGTAAGGCGATAAATCGCTATGGCATTGAGTCTTAAATTGTTATTGGAAAAAATTCCATTAGCGGGCATAAGTGACAGGCGTTTCTGAGCAATGACTGCAAGATGCGGGAGCGATAACATTTATTTTAGGACTTACGCATTGACAACCCATATCAAAATATGTTAATTTATCATAAAAGGTATATAAATTAAGCTATTAAAGCAAAGGACGTACCCTCATCTCGCTAGTCCGCTTAACGTCCTCGCAGAGTCAATGCCATTAAGTTAAGGATAAATGATTGATTTTAAAATAAAAAAAATATTTTCAGAACAGATTCTGGTTTTTTTTAACATAGATGCTCCGTTAAAAATCATATTTTTTGAAAAAATCGGATTTTTTTGACGTAGCTGCTCCGTTAAAAATCATATTTTGACGTAGATGCTCCAATAAAATCAATCAGTTGTCCTTAAGTTAATGGCATTGCCTCGCAGAGTGGTGCTAACATACACTCCCACGCCGAGCCATTCACTGTCAGGGTAGTAATAGCGCAAGGTTGAGCCATTCGTCGGTTAAAAACGACCGTTTGTCAGTATTCTGTTTAATATAAGGCAACTTCCAAATAATAATATACCCGTTTGACACCCTTAAATTATCCAGAAAAGGGGCAACCACAAGGATTACCCCTACATGCAATTGGATATTGTAGCTTTAGTTGGGGTACAAAGAAAATATTGTTCTGATGATAAGACCGTTTGTCAGTAAAATTCGACCGCTTATCAGTTTAGTGGTTAGATAGAAATCCAAACATAGCGTATTATTGAGTGTTTAGGACTCTATTCAAAAACGAATATAGCTATTACATCATGTACCTACCATTCGTTTCTAAGCTTAATAAAAATCATATCTTTTGTGCTATTCGGACCTTCGTTCAACTCGAATTGATGATAGCTCAAAACATTATTGTTTTAAATAGGTTATATGATATAATTTTTTAATAAAATAATTATTATTTTTTATGACAGCAAAAACTGAGGAGGCTCAATAGATAATGATTTTAAGCACACCTAAGAAACATTACCTTATTTGGAGTACGTTATTGATGCCGTTTCAAGCTGCCTTGGCGGTTGAAAATTGCGACTATGCCACCGATTTACTTTTCTATGCCTACCAAGCTGGTGACGCTTCTAAAAAAAAATTGTTATTTTACAAGTCATTACAAATTTGTCCCAATCAGCCCGAAGTTCATAACACCTTAGCTACTATTTTAAAGCAGCAGGGTAAGTATGATAAAGCGATTTATCACTATAAGCAAGCGTTCAAATTGCGCCCTAATTTCTATCAGGCTTGGTTTGGATTGGGGGAAACTTATTATAAACAAGAGCGGTTTCCCCTCAGCCTAGAAGCGTATTCATATATATGCAAAATTAATCCTGATGCCAAGGCGCGAATAATGACGATATTGAGGAATAAGCCTCTTGCCATCACCGATCTAGATAAGATTATTGACGAAGAGAGTTTTCTAGTATTATATGATTATGAGCGTCGTCAAGCTCTTAATAAGAGGCTCTTCAATTGCGGATTGCCTAGAGTCAAAGGACAACCGGTACATACTTTCTTCAATCTTTATTTTGATACCAAAAAAGCTACTTTACGAGCGGGGATAGAACACCAACTTGATGAAATCGCTGCCGCATTACGAAACATCCAATTTTTGGAAATTGTCATACATGGACACACTGATGTACGAGGATTTTCGGATATAAGCGTGGCTGCGAGTAAGCAGCGCAATTTGCAATTGTCGCAAGAGCGCGCAGCAGCCATCGCCACCGCCTTGGCACAGCGGGGTATTTCAAAAACACGCTTAAAAATCTATGGTCATGGCTCTGAACATCCCCTTGTACTGGGTAGATCACCGGAGGCTTTTGCAAAAAATCGACGCATAGAGATTGAGGTGAAACCTGTTGTGACGAAACCGTATGACGATGATATTTAAGATTTCAATGCCAGATGGCGGTTTAATTTAGGAGTATAAATATAAATGTATTTCAATTATATACTATTAATTTCTCTTTTGACTGCGGTAATGATGAGTGGTTGTGAACAACAAAACCACGAAGAAAAACAATCCAAAACTCAAGCCACTGAAGCTAGGCACGTTGGTTATTTGCGCCTAGCTTTGAGCGATAACGTCAGGACTCTTGATCCGGGCTTAATTTATAAAAATGTCGAAATTGAGGTGGTTGAACAATTATTTCTCGGACTAACGGATTTTGATCCGAAAAGTTATGAGGTTGTGCCAGAATTAGCTACCCATTGGCAAGTCAGCTCTGATGGCACAGTTTATACTTATAAATTGCGCCAAGATGTCAAATGGACTGATGGTTTACCGGTGACAGCCCATGATGTTGTTTGGGCCATTCAACGCAATATTGCGAAAAAAACGGACTCATTCTATGCATTTATGCTTTACGTTATCAAAAATGCTAAAGCCATTCATCAGGAAGAAAGCCTCCCTATTTCATCTTTAGGTGTTCGTGCGATTGACGATTATACGGTTGAATTCACCTTGGAACAGCCAACGAGTTATTTTCCCGCCTTAACGAGCTTTTGGATCTATCACCCCCTGCCACGCCACGTCATTAAAAGTGATGGCTGGGTTAATTTTCAAACCAATGGCTCCTATCAGCTTGTCGAATGGAAAAAAAATCAGCTTTTAATTTTGAAAAAAAATCCAGATTATTATGAAGCTGATAAGGTTAAAATTCCCGAAGTGCATTACTATATTGTCCCTGACAGTTCTTTAGGTTTTGCCATGTATAAAAAAAATGAACTAGATATTATCGGTGGACAAACCTATCTCCCAGTACCACAGTCGGAAATGTCCAATATTAAGTCCAACCCGGTTTTGCGTAAGGAAAAACGGTTCAATCCACAGTTTTGCACCGAATGGTACGGATTCAGTGTGCAACAACCTCCTCTGGATAATCCATTGGTTCGTAAAGCCATTGCCGCTGCCATTGATAAAAAAACGCTGATTGATATCGTTTTAAAGGCAAATCATTTGCCCGCTATGACTTTTACCCAACCACCCGTTTTTGGTGCTGTCGATCCAAAGGCTACAAAAAAAGTAGGTATTTTTTTTGATCCTATTGATGCAAAGGCATGGTTAGCAAAAGCGGGTTATCCAGAGGGTAAAAATTTTCCGCAATTGTTTTTGGTACATAACGGTTCTGAATTTCATCATGAAACTGCCAAAACTGTCAAAACGATGCTAAAACATTATTTAAATATCAATGTTGAAATACGTGCGTTTGACTTTGAGCGCTATATTAATATCCTCAAACAGCCCACTACACCCCTTATTTTTCGCATGGTTTGGTGTGCTAATTATCCCGATGCTCATGATTGGCTGCATCATGTTTTTCACCCTGACAAAGGGATTAATTGGATTGGTTGGAATAATCGTGAGTTTGCCAAGGTAGTCGATAAGGCAGAGCGAATTTATGATCCAGTGGTACGCCGAAAGCTTTACCGCCATGCTGAGAAAATTTTAACGGAAAAAGAAACGGCTATTATACCGCTTTATTTTTTGAATACGCCCTTTTTGGTGAAACCTTGGGTTAAAGGTTGGTACCATAAGGGGTTTGGTGGTCAACATATTCGTCATTGGTCATTAGAAAATTGAATAATTCGGTAATCATTATGAAAGCAAAATATTGGATATTTATTTTAGTTGTCACCCTGTTATCATCTACTTTTGCATGGTGGAGTGGTCTTTTTTCAGAAGAAGAGCCACTTTATATTGCCGTATCTGGCCCCATGACTGGAAACAATGGCAAAGCGATGCTGCAAGGTATTCAACTTTATCTGGATCAAATTAACCAACAAGGTGGTCGTCCCATCAAATTATTGAGCTTTGATGATCAAAATAGGCCTGAACTGGCTAAAGAAGTGGCTATCAAAATCGCCAAACAAAGCCAAGCCCTTGCTGTTCTCGGTCATTATACGAGTTCTACGTCTTTAGCGGCAGCACCGATTTACCAAGAATACGGTATTCCCGCAATTTCTGGCTCGGCAACTGCCGATGAACTTACCAAGGATAACGATTGGTATTTCCGCACCATTTTCAACAATAGCGATCAAGGAGCGTTGTTGGCTAATTATGTGCGTAAAATTCTTAACTACCATGAAGCTGATATTTTATTCGATGAAGATGTCTATGGAAAAACGCTTGCGGAGGCTTTTATACAAACTGCGGAATTCATTGGATTAAAAATCAGACATCGGTGGCATTTTGACCAAGCGAACTTCAAAAACCGCCTTGAAGATATGACTAGCACCCTACTACAAGACTCTCCCAGCAGGAAAAATATTATTTTCTTTGCAGCCCATTCGACTGAAGCGGTTGAAGCCATTGTCTCCCTGCGACGTCAAGGGATTGGAGCAAATACAAAATTCATTGGGGCTGATGCCTTCTCAAGTAGTAATTTTTTAAAAAAATTCGGAAATTATCCAGAAGAACGCACTCAACCTGGCTATTACAGTGATGGTACCTATACCACGACACCATTTGTCTTTGAAATTGCTGATGAAAAAGCTAAAAATTTTAGGAAGGTATTTTTAAAAAAGTATCAAGAAGAGCCTATGATAACCTCTGTTTTGTATTACGATGCTGCGATGCTTATTATTGATGCCATTAAAAAGCTAGAACCAATGGCTACCCTTGAGGAAAAACGTCAACAAGTGAAGGATAACTTGTCGCAGTTATCTCGACGAGAGGATGCCGTTAAAGGAATAAGCAGTAACCTGTTTTTTGATAAAAACGGGGATATACTTAAGTCTATACCAATAGGCTTTTATGAAAAAGGTCTCCCCATTGTGGGGGGATATCAATTTGAATTGTTGAGTAGCGTACAAAACCCAGATGAGCTGTTGCAAAACGTGTTGAATAATCAAATTATTGAATATAATGGCAAATTTCTGAATCGTGCTAGGGTAGTTTATACCGGTATTGATTTCAATGAAATTAACGAAATCCATTTTTCTAAGTCGATTTATTCTGCTGATTTCTTTATCTGGTTTCGGTTCAAAGGCGATTTTGATGATGACAATATTGAGTTTCTTAATGCTTTAAACCCAGATATGAATTTAGGAAAACCGGTTGCAGAACAGTATCTTCCTGGCTTAACTACAAGAACTTATCGAATAAAAGCCTTGTTTAAAGTGGATTTAGATTTTCATGATTACCCACTAGATAAACAGGTTTTGCCTATCTATTTTCGGCACAAAGAGTTGACTAAAGATAATTTGATTTATGTAGTTGATGCACAAGGTATGAAGTTGAGTCAATTTGAGCCTCAAAGTCTCGAAGTGAAAACCAGAGAATTTTTCAAACTGGGCGGATGGGGTGTTAACAATATATCTTTCTTCCAAAATTATTACACAAATGATTCAACATTAGGTATGCCCAATCTGTTCGATGAGCAACAACGAATAGAATATTCTCAATTCAACGCTACCATAAGCATTGAGCGCTATGTGTCTAGTTTTATACTAAAAACTTTATTACCTGTCATATTTCTAATTGTGTTGGGCTATTTTTCATTTTTTATAACCGCATTTGCTCAGAAACTAGCCATCGGTACTAACCTAATATTGGCGACTTCACTGTTTCATTTAAAACTGTCTTCTGATTTGTCGAATATTGGTTATATCATCCTGATAGAGTATTTTTTCTATCTGGTTTATTTGCTCGCAATTTTTATTATGATAGTTGCTCTAGTTTATCACTTGAATGAAGACAAAGAGGATGAAAAGACTCAAAAAATCCTCAAGCGTATTAACCTGTTTGGCAGGATATTTTATCCAGTTATTCTTTTTGCGGGTACTGGTGCTATTGTGTCTAGTCCATAATTGTCAAGGAAATCAAAATGCTAAAAATTACAACATTGATATTGATTGGGATAATTTTAATACCAACGCTACAAGCCGCTGAGAATGAGGAGGTTGTGAAACTATTATTGTGTTACGACAGTCCAAACTCAGACTATTGCCTTGCCGAACATATTTTTCAATTTAAAGGGCAATTCGGCGAATTTAAAGGGCAAATCGGCGAATTGAAACGGCAAATCGGCGAATTGAAACGGCAAATTGGAGCCTTAAAAACCACGGCGAAAGCGCAGCAACAGAGTATTGACGCGCAGCAACAGACTATTGACGGGCAGCAACAGACTATTGACGCGCAACAAGGAAGCATCCAAAGCTTGAAAGATGAAATAGCTCACTTAGAGAGTATGCATAAGGCATTAGAAACAACGGTTAAAGCGCAAAAAGACATGATTGAGGCGCAGCAAAAAACCCTCCAAAGTTTTTTAAATAGGATAATTCACTTGGAGAGCCGCCTGTATCGCTACACGGATAATAACGATGGCACCGTTACAGATAATAGGACGGGGCTGATATGGCTGAAAAATGCTAATTGTTTTGGTCGCCACTGGTGGAAGATTGCCAAGAAGAAAGTTGCTAAACTAGCGAGCGGACAATGTGGTCTTCGTGACAATTCAAGGGCTGGTGAATGGCGTTTACCTACTAAGGTGGAGTGGGAGGCAATGATGGATTATAGATATAGAAAACTGACGCTTTCTAATGCTATCGGTACTGGCCAATGGAAAGAAGGCGATGCGTTTTCGGGCGTGCAGTTTTCCAAATACTGGTCGTCCAGCTTGCAACGGAAATCATCCGCATGGTACGCTGATGTTTATAATGGCCGCATAGACTTCGATGATATGAACACGAATAAACATGTGTGGCCTGTGCGAGGTGAACAATAGATTCATATAGGCAATAAATCGCCTACTACGAACGAACGCGCCATTTTTCCGCCAACTTGCGTATAAATCTACCCAAGCTTGAGTAATACCTTCAACCGGGGGCATTTTGACATTGATGCCGATGCCTATGACAACTTCGCACTCCTTGCCATGACGAATTTATAACAATAAGCCGCCTAATTTGTGGCCTCGCCACCAGATATCATTAGGCCATTTAAGGCCCACTTCGGTTGCCCCCGTCCTGCGGTTTGATACTCTGCCAGACAAGCAAACGGTTCCGCCCCTGTATGCTCTAAAGCATAGCGATTGGTAGAATCTACGACATCAAGGATTTCTAAAGAGAAAGAGCCCAAGCTGTCTGTCGGGAGCGCGGCTAGGATCCGTGAATGGCTTAATAGTTCCAATTTGTTTTATCCAAAATAATTGTCAACAAGCGTTCCAACGCTCCCCGATTTTTTTCTACAAACAAACGCCCATTCTCCCCCGTTTGCCTTTTAAGTGTGGCATCATTTAAATACTTTTTAACTGCATTGGCTAATTGCGCTGCGTCATTCACCTGTTGAGCCGCTTGCGCCTCTAACAGTTGACGACAAATTTCTGCACATTCAAAGACATGAGGCCCCATAATGACGGGTAAACTGACGGCAGCGGGCTCCAGTAAATTATGCCCACCAATCGGTACTAAAGTGCCCCCGACAAATGCTACGTCACAAGCAGCATAGAGTAAAGGCAAATCGCCCATGGTGTCGCCTAAATAAATCTCGGTTTGTGTATTGACATTGCCCTCAGTACGTCTGGCGACAACAAATCCTCGCCGCTTGCACAAAGCTGCAACGCGATTAAAACGCTCAGGGTGACGCGGCACTAATACTAACAATAAATCATTAAACGTTTGTTTTAATTGATAAAAAGCCTCCAGCACTGTCTCTTCTTCGCCGTCATGGGTACTTGCCGCAATCCATACGGCACGACTTGTTCCCCATTGCTGGCGTAAATTTTCCGCTTTTTTGGCCGGTAAACGGCTATCAAATTTGATGCTCCCGGTGATGTGTACCTTCGAGGGCGGAGCGCCTAAGTCAATGAAACGCGCAGCATCGACTTGGGTTTGAGCCGCCACAGCTGTTACACTTGTCAACATTTTTCGCGTCAAACCGCTAATCCGTTGATAGCCCGCCGCTGAGTTTGCTGATAATCTCGCGTTGGCGAGTATCACTGGAATGGCGCGTTGCTGACACGCATGTAATAAATTGGGCCACAGTTCAGTTTCCATGATAATGAGCAAGCGCGGTTGCACATGATCTAAAAACCGTGCCATTGCCCCCGGTAAATCGTAGGGCAAGTAAACGTGCGATACGCTATCGCCAAATACTTCACGGACTCGTTGAGAGCCGGTGGGTGTCATAGTTGTGACCAGTATGGATTGAAAACGGGTACGCAAGGCTTGGATGAGTGGCACCGCTGCTTGTACTTCTCCCATTGAAACGGCATGTATCCACAGGCTTTGTTGTTCCGGTAAGGTCAAGCCAAAACGTTCTGACCAGCGTTGCCAATAAGCCGGGGCTCGCACTCCGCGCCAAAGTAGGCGTAGCAGTACGAAGGGGATGGCTAAATAGAAAATTAGAGTGTAAATAAGGCGCATCAATTTAATTTTTGTAGCTTCGCTTCTTTTTCCAGCGCGTCATACTATATGTCTTTGACGTATTTTTCAAGCGATTGACTGGGTGTTAGAATATTAAGGAGTGCAAGGCGTACCTTGCACCGGAGACAATGCCATTAAGTTAAGCTGCTTTATACCATAAGGGATTCAATTAAGTTCCCTACGGGAGGAAATCCGCTCCGCTCCATTCCCGAAACAACTAAACTGTCACATTTTGCCGTCGGACTGCCGTCGGACGGGGTTTGGGCCAACGCTAGAAATCCGATTTTTCCAAAAAATCGGATTTCTTTGACATAGATGCTCAGTAATATTATTATTATCGGAAATAAAATCAATCATTTATCCTTAACTTAATGGCATTGGCACCGGAGAATCCTTTATGACTGCGAAAATCCCGTCGTTGCTGACGATGATCAGCGAATTAATTGCAATTCCTTCAGTGAGTTGTGTTAATCCAGCGCAAGATCAAAGTAATCAAGCCGTGATTGAACTGTTGGCAAATTGGTGCAACGATTTAGGTTTTAATTGTGAAATTTTGCCCGTTCCCGATCATCCGGGCAAATTTAATTTGCTCGCTACTTTGGGCAGTGGCGATAGTGGCTTAGTGTTAGCGGGGCATACGGATACTGTGCCTTATGATGTTGGGCGTTGGCAACATGATCCCTTTCGTCTCACTGAAGCTGATAATCGTTTATATGGATTGGGAACGGCGGATATGAAAGCCTTTTTTGCCCTTGCGCTGGCTGCCATTTCTTCCTTAAAAGGGGAGCGTTTAGCTCAATCTTTAAGCATACTTGCCACTGCCGATGAAGAAACCACAATGTCTGGAGCGCGTGCCCTGGCGGCGGCTGGACAACCTAAAGCACGTTATGCTGTAATAGGAGAGCCGACGGGATTGCGTCCAGTCCGTATGCACAAAGGGATTTTTATGGAAGCCATCCGTTTACGGGGGCAAAGTGGACATTCGAGTGATCCCGCTTTGGGCAATAGTGCCTTGGAAGGCATGTATCAAGTCATCGGAGAGTTATTGAAATGGCGTAAAAAATTGCAAGCCGCTCATATTAATCCATTATTTCATGTCCCAGTGCCGACGATGAATTTGGGACATATTCACGGTGGCGATAATCCTAATCGTATTTGTGGCGATTGTGAATTACATATTGATTTGCGCCCACTGCCGGGCATGGATTTGGGTGAATTGCGGACAATACTTCGACAACGTGTGCAACACATTTTAGAGGGCAGCGGTTTAGAAATAGAATTTGTGCCCCTGTTTGAGGGCATCCCGGCGATGGAAACACCCGCCCAAGCAGAAATTGTTCAAGTCGCAGAGCGTTTGACAAAGCATACTGCTGGGGCAGTTGCTTTTGGGACAGAGGCGCCGTTTTTAAATGCTTTGGGTATGGACACTATTATCTTAGGTCCTGGTGACATTGAGCAGGCACATCAGCCTGATGAATTTATTACACTGGCTCGCTTGCAGCCGATGATGGATATTTTAACGCAGTTGATACAACATTGTTGCGTCTGTCCAAGATAAATCTTGGACTCCTAAATCGCGCATTAGGAATCCCAAATTTATTTTGGACGAGCCTTAAAATGAAGCAATCCTTGAATGCTCGTCTTGCAAAATATAATACATCGTATTATTTTTAGCGAGTTCAATATCTTTTGCATCGGCTATTTCTCGCGCCTCTTCGAGTTCTTCGTGCGTAAAAAGCAATTCATCTTTCAAGCGAGAATTCTCTGTTCGCAATTGAGAGTTTTCCTCACGCAATTGCCCTTTCTCAATTCGCAATCGAGAGACATCCGTTTTCAAGCGAGAATTTTCCTCTTTCAAAGGGGTGACTGAATCACGATCACGCAAATGACGAACTATTGGGGGTATCTGTGTTTTAACTGTCATAGTATATATCCTCTAAAGGTTCAGGAGTCCAAAATTTATTTTGGACGTCCAACTTAATAAAAGTATTGACCATATTTTAGCAATCGTCAAATAATTTTAGAAATGACTGACAATAAACCTTTTATTGACTGGTTTCGCAACGCCGCGCCCTATATCCATGCACATCGTGGGCGTACTTTTGTTATAAGCTTTGGAGGTGAAGCGGTACAAAGTCCCCATTTTTCCTATCTGATTCACGATATTGCCTTGCTAAACAGTTTAGGCATACGCATAGTGCTGGTATATGGCATCCGCCCACAAATTGTGCAAGGTTTACAAGTGCGGGGGCGGCAATCATGCTATGTCAATGGCACACGTATTACTGATGAAATCGCGCTCAGTTGTGTCAAGGCTGCCTGTGGGGAAGTTCGCACGGAGATTGAAAGCCTTTTGTCAATGGGATTGAGTAATTCTCCTACGACTGGTGTGAGTATAGGCACTGCGTCGGGTAATTTTATTACGGCTCGCCCAGTGGGGATACGTGATGGAGTTGACTATTGTCATACAGGGGAAGTCCGTCGCGTCGATGCCACTGCGATTAGGCGCCGGCTTGATGAAGGCAGTATCGTGCTGATCGCTCCGATTGGCTATTCTCCCACGGGAGAAAGTTTTAATTTACTCACAGAAGAGGTTGCAAGTGCCGTTGCCATTGCCCTACGAGCGTCGAAATGGGTGTGTTTGATCGAAAATGAGGGTATATTTGACAATGCAGGGCAATTGGTACGGCAATTAACGCTGCTTGAGGCGCAACGCTGGTTGAAAAATGAGCAACAGCTTGCTAATGCCGTGCGGGCTTGTCAAAACGGAGTACAACGAGTGCATCTCGTCTCACGGCAAACTGATGGCGCATTATTGTTGGAGTTATTCACTCGTGATGGCATAGGCACACTTATTAGTACGGATCCCTTTGAACATATCCGCAAAGCGACTATAGATGATGTTGGCGGAGTGCTTGAACTGATTGAGCCTTTAGAGGATGCAGGGGTTTTGGTACGTCGCTCCCGTGAAAAATTGGAAATGGAAATCGACCATTTTATGGTGCAGGAAAGGGACGGGATGATTATTGCGTGTGCTTCATTGTATCCTTTTGTTGAGGAAAAAATGGCAGAATTGGCTTGTTTAGCGGTGCATAGCGATTATCGTGGGGCAGATCGAGGCGGTGCTTTGCTGGCTTTTTTGGAGCGCGAGGCGCTTCAATCTGGGATTAGCCACATTTTTGTGCTGACAACTCGCACCGCTCATTGGTTTCAAGAAAGGGGATTTGTGGCGGCTGATTTGGAGTCGTTGCCAATTAAGCGGCGTACTTTATATAATTATCAGCGTAACTCTAAAGTATTTATAAAACCAATGCAGCAAAAAAATAGGCGATAAATCACGGTTCCTGTAGGGGCAATCCTTTATGGTTGCCCTTAACTTAATGGCATTGATTTATCGCCTACTCTTAATAATCAAAATCAAATTCCGGCATTGAAAGCGGCTCTTGAATGTAATTACCTTGAGCAAAATTAACTTCAGATGACCATAGTACTGCCAAACTGTCAGCGTCTTCCACCGCTACTGCAATTATCTGTTTACCAAATTCACGCGCCTGTTTGACAACCTCTTGCAGCGCATCCTGATTTTCAGGATTATCCAATAAGCCTCCTTTGCTATAAGAAGCGTCAATTTTGATATAATCGACGGGGAGGTGTTTGAGCATGGTATCAAAATTCAGCCCTGTACCAAAATGTTCAAGCGCTGATTGGCACTTCAATTTTTTTAATTGAGTAATAAAATTGTTAGTGAGTTTAATTTGCTCTTGAGCCACCGATTCACGGATTTCAAAAATGAGGTTGGCTCCGGGTAACTGAGTGGCATTGAGTCGTTTCCCAAGATACTGTAGTACCTTTTCATCTTTGATAGCCTGAGCAGACAATTTGATGAAAAAATGAGTTTGATGTCCATTTTTTTCATGCGCCTCCAATACCTTAAGGGCTTCTTGGATGATCCATTGATCCAACTGGGCGCCTAAATTAGCGTTTTCAGCGGCTTGAAATAAATCACCGCTTGGGATAGTTTCCCCATCAGAGTCCACCATCCGCAAAAATATCTCAAAAATTTCTTTGCTTTCTCCATGCAAACTGACGATAGGTTGATAAAGTAGTGATAAGCGATTTTCTTCAATCGCAGTTTCAATCAGCTTGGCAAGCTTAGAGATGTCTTGTTTATCTTTCGGTATCACGACTTTGTACACTTTAAAGCTGTTACCGCCTTCTCCTTGGGCGTTTTGACAAGCTATGCGCCCCTCATTCAGCACATCTTGCGGGTTGTCGGCGGCGAGGACTCGGGTAATGCCGATGCTACAGGTGCTAACAACCGATTGGGTGTCCAATTCAGTCACACTATCTTCTACTGCCTTACAGATTTTCTCGGCAATGTCACCAGCCTCCGCATATTTTTGACCGTCTTCGTCTGCCATTAACAGTGTGAAAACGCTTTCACTAAACCGTGCTAAAATCCAATCTTCTGATATACGCTTGATAACTTTAGCAATATTTTTTATCACTGGCTCTCCGCCACCGACTCCAAGCTGTTCTTTGATGGTGTTAAAATTGTCCAAGGCAATGTAAAACAATACGCTGCGCGTCTGCGTTTCTTTCACATTAACCAAGGCTTCTTCCAATAATTCAAGGAAATGCGGACTGTTAAAGAGCCCAGTCGATGGATCACGATTTTTCCACGATTGATCATGGATGATAACCTGAATGCTGGACTCGCTGTCATAAATGGCTTGACTGAGTGTCATTTTGAGTTTAAATCGCTGCCCTTTTGATTTCACCCCATATAATTCAATTTGGCGCTCTTCTGAGCTTTCCGTGGTCATAAACTGACGCATGAAATCTTTAAAGATGGCTTGGTTATTAGTAGTCACTAAATCCATGATGGGAAAACCTTCCAAGTCGTCCATGCTATTATATTCAAACATCTTTAAATAACTGGGGTTCGCATAGATGTGTACTCCATCATGGACATAGGCAATCGCGTCGCGTGAGGAGTCCAGTAGCGTTTGGTTTTGCTTTTGAGTGCTTTGGTAAAGTTGTTCAAGTTGTTGATGCTGACGACGTTTAGCCAAGTTTTTGAGTTCTCTGCCGACAATAATGGCTAAACAAGCCTCATTGTCACTAGGCGCTACTTGTGTGGCTCCGGCATTGAGTAAGTCAAACAGACTGTTGTCATCGTCAGCGAGAACAATGACTGGAATATCTCGTTTGGATACTATCTCGCAAACTTGCGCTACGGTGAAATCACCTACTTGAGGGACGGAAATAATTAAATCCCATTCTTGTTTGTCGCTCAAGGCTTCTTGTAAGTCTTCATCGTCTTCAACATAGCGCGGACGAATGGGGTAGCGTGCTTTACGCAAATTTCTAAAAATGACTTCAGCCTCATTAGCTGATTCTTCAATAACAATTAATCGGATAATGTCATTATGTATCTGTATCAAAATGGCTTTGCTCCAAATAAGGGATTTAAATGAAAAAAATTGAAGTTAATACACCTAAATTAAGTATAATATTTTTAAATTATAACCGTATCAGGGAAACTCGTTATACCATTGCGCTGTTATCGCGCCTTTTAGAATTTCGTGATGATGTTGAAGTTATCGCGGTTGATAATGGCTCTACCGATGGCACGAGAGAGTTTTTGCAAACCCAATCGGATTGGGCGCGTGTGGTATCTCTCTCCAGCAACCTTGGTATTGCGGGTTATAATGAGGGCTTTAAGCAAGCCAAGGGTGATTATTTGCTGGTATTGGATGATGATTCTCATCCGGTAGATAGTATAACACTTGATCGTATTATTCAATGCCTAGATACTCGCCCCGATGTTGGAGTAGTCGCCTGTCGGATTGAGTCTTTGAAGGGTGATCCGATCTATAGTTGGCATCTCCCTGAAAACGATGCACCCGGTATTTCAATGGCATTTGTTGGCTGTGGTTTTGCTATTCGCCGCGCCTTATTTGAACAAATCGGCTGGTATCCAACAGATTTGTTTTTCTATCAAAATGAAATTGAGGTAGCTATTCGGGTGATGCGCTCTCAGTATAAAATATATTATGATCCCAGTTGTCGGGTGGTACACCGTGAATCTCCTAGCGGGCGTAGCAATTGGCGAAGGGTGTATTATGAGACGCGCAATACGATTTGGCTTATACGCCGTTATTTTCCGTTCCCAATGGCAGCTTATTTGATTGGCTCTCGCCTGTTTTTTGGACTCCTCCATGCTTTGCAATCGCTAGAATTTGGCGGCTATTATCGCGCTGTCCTTGATGCTTTGCAAACGCCTATAGTTCCCCAAGAATTATCTCCTCTTTTATATCAGCAATTGACCACTTTTTGGCGACAAAATAGTGTTTGGCATCAGTTGTTGGCTCGTTTGTGATGGGTGCATGAGTACAACGGATTAGCGGAATAAACGGATAAACCATTGATGTTAGGAGTCCAAGATAAATCTTGGACTCCTTTAAAATTGTGTAGTTCATCAGGTAATTCGTTTAGGGATATCAATGTGATATGATTTGTCGCACTATGCAATATTTGTACTTTGATAAATACCTGCTTGTACTCGGTTCGTGTAATCGTATTGCTCTCTATTAGCCTTTTGGGATTGTATCGCACACATCACAAAAGTTTATTTTGGACTTCAAAGTTGGTAGGAGTCCAAGATTTATCTTGGGCGTGTTACAATTAGTTCGACGTTTTTTGTCGCTTCAGGTGAGTATAGCTAATGTTCAACAACGAATAAAAACCAAACCTTCAAAATTAAAGTCAATCACGGTTTTCAAATCATCCCAGGGTAATTAACTTGGCGGGTTTTATTCGTTGTTGAGCATTAGCTGTACTCACCACAGCGACAAAAACTTGAACATCAACTATAAGGAACTTTGCCCCCGCTCCTCAGCGGTTTGATACCAACCCTGCATAGTTTCGTATAACATAGTATTCATCTCTTGGAAATTGACGACTTCGGGTATTTGCACATTAGGTGCATTTTTGGGTAACACAACCCGTAATAACCATGTCATAATATCACGTCGCAAATGAACAAATTCCGAGTCTTTTAACCAATCTCCTAACAACTTCACAACCTTACCAATCGCCACTGCTACATCCTGCTCGTTTTTTTTGGTATGACTAAGGGAAGTACAGGGGGCAGTTTATCCTTGGCTGTCATTTCTTGGGTGTCAACTAGGTATTGATACAACAAGCCAATATAAACCATAATTCTGACAGCCATAAAGTTATCAACGCTGGATTGAAACTCTAGTAACAGATAGACATATAACCATGATTTACCACAACGCAGTCGCCAAATCAATGCCATTAAGTTAAGACAAACCTGACAGGTGTCAAAAAC
>JBDLJY010000024.1:0-33307 GCA_039714115.1 Pseudomonadota bacterium
CTTATTTCGTCAATCCATGTGCTCCGCTCCATTCACGAAACAACAGTCTAACCACAACCTAGCACAGGGATTGACGAAATAAAGGGATTAAAACAAAAGCTCAACTGGAGCACACTCCCACATAAAACAGACAATCTCAAAACAATCCACACACCAATCCCTTATTTCGTCAATCCATGTGCTCCGCTCCATTCACGAAACAACAGTCTAACCACAACCTAGCACAGGGATTGACGAAATAAAGGGATTAAAACAAAAGCTCAACTGGAGCACACTCCCACATAAAACAGACAATCTCAAAACAATCCACACACCAATCCCTTATTTCGTCAATCCATGTGCTCCGCTCCATTCACGAAACAACAGTCTAACCACAACCTAGCACAGGGATTGACGAAATAAAGGGATTAAAACAAAACATAGTACAACGGATTTACGGAAATAACGGATTAGGATACGACTTCATGGCAGGATAGTTCCCACGCGCCGGTGCTCAGCTTAAAAATCCGATTTTTTCAAAAAATATGATTTTTTTTCGTGTCAGGACAGATTATAAATTTGGCAAATTTGCCGTTTACCAATCTTGTCCCGATTTTCTGTATAATGCGTCCCAGCTTTTTGTTTAAGGAGACAACAACATGACAACCCGTTATTTTCATTTTACCCTAGGCCCAGTTCAAGGTTTTGTCGCTCAAGCGCGACGCTCTCGTGATTTTTGGGCAGGCTCTTTTATTTTATCGTGGCTATCAGGTGTTGCTATGTATGCTGTGCGTACACAAAAGGGAGAAATTATTTTTCCTAAAGCAGATGAAAACTTTTTAGCTTGGTTGGGTGGTAAAAAAATGGGTGTTGCTCCGCGTCAAGGCAATATCCCTAATCGCTTCAAAGCTAAAGTGCCAAACGATTTTGATCCCCGCAAGGTAGAAGAAAGCGTCCAAATCGCATGGTATGAATTAGCAGAGTTAGTTTGGCGAAAAGATTTAGTACGCCATAATCTTTCTTGTAAGACAACGGAAATTTGGAATCAGCAAATTGAACATTTTTGGGAAATCAGTTGGGCGTTGAGCGATAATCAAGATGAATCGGATTTGTTAGATCGCCGTAAAAATTGGCGTAATCATTTTGTCCCCGAACAGCTAGGTGTAAAATGTACAATGATGGAAGGGTGGCAAGAATTGTCAGGTATTGAACGCCCTGATAAAAAGCGGTTAGAAAAGTTTTGGCAACCCATTCAAGAGAAATTAAAACGGGATTTAGCTAAAAATGAGCATAGCGTTTATGAGCATCTTTGTGCCATTGCTTTTGTTAAGCGGCGTTTTGCCTATCATTTTGGGAAATTAGGTCATGAAATAAAGCCAATTAGGATGCCCGGTGGCTGGAAATTAAAAGGCTGGAATTTGGATATTGGTATCCCTTCTGTCTCGTTGATGGCAGCAGTGCCTTGGCTAAAAAAAGTCATTAAGACGGAGGATGTCTCTCTATTGATAGAGTTGGCTAATGAATTAGGGGTGGGAAACCAAGAAGTGCCTATTAAAGCACTTAACGGTAAATTGAAAACTTCAGATGGTGATGTCTTTTTTGAGAATGAACTCAGCAACCAAAATGAGTATCCTGATGATAAGGTAGAAAGGATGCTTAATGTTCTCCAAAAAATCGCTATCAAACCATCGCCATTTTATGCCATTTTGCTGATGGATGGGGATTCTTTGGGCAAGAAAATGGGTAAACCTGAGAATCAACAACCTATTTCCGATGCCCTACAGACTTTTACTCAGAAAGTGCCAAGTATAGTCTATGACAATGATGGCTTTCTGATTTATGCAGGAGGCGATGATGTTTTGGCTATTTTGCCTATCACAACGGTGCTTCAATGTGCGACTGAAGTGCGTCAAGCTTATCAAAATGCTTTTAAAGATAAAAAGAGTGAACTTCAAAAATCGACGATTTCCGCCGCTATCGAATTTGTGCATACTCATACACCGCTGACAACTATGCTTAAAGATGCCCATGATTTATTGGATAATGTAGCTAAAGAAAAAACGGAGCGTGATGCGGTAGCGGTGCGTGTCTGGAAACGGAGTGGAAAAGCATTGGAATGGGCTATGAAATGGGAAGGGGCTTTGAAAAACAACCGGTTTCAAATTGAAAGCTTATCGGAGCAATTTCAAGATGAGGCATTTAGTAATAAGTTTTTCTATCATATCCGTGAACATTTTGAACTGTTGAATAAAGAACCGAAAATTTTGAGCCCAGATGATGAATGTGCCCTATTAGCAACAGATTATATGAATTCTGGTGTGAATGACACACGCATTAAGGAGAAACAATTAGATTTTGATAAGGCAAAAGAAGAAATAAAGCCTTTGTTAGAACTGTGCCGACAGAATGACGTATTAAAACCTGATGGCGCATTATTAGTCCGTTTTTTAGCCAAAGAAGGAATGAAATACAAATGACTGCCAAACAATGGAGTTTTGAACCCTTTGATACTTGGTTTTTTCGTGAATCGCGTCCGTTAGATACCATTAGTGGTACAGAATTAAGCTGCATCTTCCCTCCGCCTGCGCGTACTATTATGGGAGCGATTCGTAGTTTAATAGGTGAACGCTTTAAAGTGAATTGGGAAAATTATCCGGCAGATTATCCTGATCTTTATAAAGAGATGGGGGGATCGGATGATGATGATTTTGGTCAATTACACATAAATGGTCCTTTTTTAATTTATAAAGGGCAACGACTTTACCCAGTACCGTTATCGTTGATGGAAAAAGAATGCTCTTTTCACTATTTAAAAATAGGTGAACCGGTTGATTGTGATTTAGGTAAACAAGTGCGATTGCCTAAATTAGATGAACGGGGAGCAAAACCTTTAGATAAAGCTTGGCTTACTGAAGCTGGCTTAAAAAAAGTGTTAGCGGGTAAATTACCCGAAGACTCAGACGTGATTATTCAATCTAAGCTGTTTCAATCGGAGCCGCGTTTAGGGATTGTTCGGAATAATGGTGTTACTGAAGAAGGATTGCTTTATCAAAGTCAGCATTTACGCATGAGTGAAGAGATTAAAATCGGCGCTGTTGTGAAGGGTATTCCTGATAATTCACATCCGACAACAAAACAATGTACCCGTTTTGGCGGCGAAGGGCATTTAGCGAGTGTTCAAGTCACAGATCAGATTTTATCGCCACCCAAAATTCAGGGCTGTCAGGGACACAATTTATTATTGATGTTATTAACACCAGCAGATTTAGGTTGCAAAAAAGAAAGTTGGTTGCCGAGTGCTGATTTTAAACCGGTTGATGGAGAAAATTGTACTGTTTGGGAGGGAAAACTAAACGGGATTGAATTAAACATTATCACAGCGGTGTTAGGAAAAGCCATTCGAGAAGGGGGCTGGAATTTACGGCAAAATAGCCCTCGCCCGTTAAAAAGCCTTGTGCCCGCTGGCAGTGTCTGGTTTTGTCAAGTGAAAAATAATCTGGCAGATGCTATTAAAAAATTACATGGGTTTCAGATTGGCAAGGAAACTGCATTAGGGCGAGGAGAACTGATCGCAGGCATTTGGAAATAAAACTATGTCACAAGCTAACGCAATATTAGGATTACTGACGGAAACATCGTTACACGCCGGCATCGGGCAAACGCTCGACGTGATAGACTTACCGATTCAACGTGAGGCACATACAAATTGGCCTTTTGTTTATGCCTCATCAGTTAAAGGCTCAATGCGAAGTTTAGCTGAAGAAAAATGGGACGACAAAGAATTAATCAAAAAAATTTTTGGCCCAGAAATGAACCATGGGACAAGTAATAGACAAGCAGGCGCTTTAGCGATTGGAGATGCCCGTTTATTACTACTACCAGTGCGCTCACTGACAAGCCATTTTAAATGGGTGACGAGTCCCGACTTATTGCGTCGTTTTTTGGCAGATTGTCGCCGTTTAGATTTAGCTAAAAATTTTAAGATTCCCGAAACTATTGCTAAAGAAGAGGGCTTAGTATCGAATGAACATGATATTGATTTTGGTTTATTTTTAGAAGAGTTTCCCCTCAAGCTTAAAACTGATGAACAGTTAGATACAGTGATAACAACAATTGCCTCTTTGATGGGTAGAGAGGATGCGGAAAGGGCTCTCAAAAGACAATTGGTGATGGTGAACGATGATATTTTTAGTCATCTATCTCGCTATGCGACAGCGGTGAATGCTCACATCAAAATTGGGGACACTAGAACAGTTCAAAAGGGCGCCTTATGGTATGAAGAAACTTTACCGCCTGATACTTTGCTATATGTGCCATTAGTGGCACAAGCAGTCAATGTGATTGAACAGATTCAAAATTTGTTTGAGCATCCTTATCTGCAACTTGGAGGGCATGAAACGGTGGGGATGGGATGGTGCAAAATAGAGGTGGTTAAATTAAGTTAATGGCATTGAACCACAACCTAGCACAGGGATTGACGAAATAAAGGGATTAAAACAAAAGTTCAACTGGAGCACACTCCCACATAAAACAGACAATCTCAAAACAATCCACACACCAATCCCTTATTTCGTCAATCCATGTGCTCCGCTTTAATGGCATTGAGCCTAACCATTTATCGGATAAGAACAACCGTTTATCGGTTATCCAATATGCTATAGTGATTTTTTTATTTACACTATCCTCTCATCTGCGATTTATCGCCTCGGGGTTGCCAAAACCCCGCTAGTCATTGATAATGGGCACGGATTACCACAAATCAAAGGGAAAGCAGATGTTATTAACGATAAACGATAAACCTATTAAGAGGGTTGCCATTGTTAACGATACAGCCTCAGCCCGCGAAGAGATGGCTAATAAAATCTTCGAGGCTGGCTTAGAGCCAGTCATACTGAATTCTCGCCTAAGCTCAATAGACGAATGTATCGCAACCGTCACAAGCCAGGCAGATGCCGCTATTTTGGAACATCATTTAAAATCAGCCCATTATGCCAATTTCATCGGGGCAGAGGCAGTTGCTAGGTTATATAAACAACATTTTCCCTCACTGCTAGTGACAACTTGGGCGGATGCTGACATAGACAATATTCGTCTCTTTCGTCGGTATATTCCAGTGCTGATTAAAACAGATCAAGCC
Organism: Pseudomonadota bacterium; assembly: GCA_039714115.1. Classification (GTDB taxonomy): domain Bacteria; phylum Pseudomonadota; class Gammaproteobacteria; order Beggiatoales; family Beggiatoaceae; genus Thiomargarita. The sequence goes on from JBDLJY010000024.1 coordinate 5,117, forward strand.
GACTCAGAAATTATTACGCAAGGATTTGAACAATGTCTCAACGAATTTGAGAATCGTTACTCTCATGGGCGGAAACCGTGGCGTACCCTAATCCGAATTGAAGAAATCGACAGAGAACGAGCAATGGTTTATGCGCTTGTGCCGGGGTGGGAACCCCGCAATATTGTCAAATTTCCACTCAGCTTAATTGCTGAGAATTTACAGCCAAACCTAGAGACAGAAACCCACTTATTTGCCAAGGTCAATATCGGTGCGGCTCATCATAACGAACTTTATTTTACCGAATTTGAAGTTGCGGAAAAACCGGGAGGAGAGTATGCAAAATTTTTACGTTCTTGACGTAAGTCATGGCAACAGCGCAGTATTGATTGACTCTGAGGGAGTCATCGTCATTGATACCAGCTCAAAAACGGCACTCTTAGAATTTATGCTTGATAACAACATCCACAAAATTGATGTATTGCTACTATCCTATGCCGATAGAGAGCATATTGCGAGCGTTATAGCATTACTCGCTTCAGAACAGATACAATTTGGCCGTGTCTATCTGAATTCAGATGCGACGAAAAACAGTCAGATATGGAACATATTGATATATACGCTTTGGGATGCCCATAAAAAAAACATTCTCTATTTTAAACCAAGCTTCATTCCACATCTCAATGGCAAACTAGATCGAAGTGAAATCGCCATCGAAGTTTTGGCACCCAACCAGTATATCGGCACGGATCGTCAGGGAAGAAAGTTAAGCCCAAATTCAATCGGCGTGATAATCCGTTTATCTTACAAGGGAAAACCCCTCGCACTTTTGCCGGGCGATATCGAATTGGAGAATTTATTAGAAGATAATGCAGAACTGGCAGCATGGTTCATGCTGTATCCGCATCAGGGCAGTAAACCCTCAAAATATCAAGACATTTACCACCCGTTTCTTATCAGTTATCAATGAAACTCTTGGACTCCAAAAGTCATAGTTCATAGTAGGGGATTTATCCCCTACAATCCTAATCTACCCGATAATTCGGCGCTTCCTTAGTAATAGACACATCATGCACATGGCTTTCGCGCATCCCGGCAGGACTAACACGCACAAATTGTGGTTGAGTACGCATTTCTTCTAATGTATGACAACCCGTATAGCCCATGCTAGAGCGCAAGCCACCCAACAACTGATGGATCACATCCACCAAGACACCTCGATACGGTACCCTGCCTTCAATACCCTCCGGTACCAATTTCCCCTCCGTCTCAATATCATCCTGAAAATATCGATCTTTAGAACCTTGTGACATAGCGGCTAAAGAGCCCATACCACGATATGATTTATAAGCACGCCCCTGATAAAGCTCGACATCACCGGGGGCTTCCTCCGTGCCCGCAAATAAGCCGCCTATCATAATCGAATGTGCGCCAGCAGCAATGGCTTTAGCAATATCGCCAGAATAACGAATGCCTCCGTCTGCGATGACAGGTATGCCTGTACCTTTGAGGGCTTGTGCAACTTGATCAATAGCAGTAATTTGCGGGACACCGACACCGGCAACTATGCGTGTCGTGCAAATGGAGCCGGGCCCTATGCCAACTTTCACGCCATCAGCGCCGGCTTCAACTAATGCCGTCGCGCCTTCACTCGTAGCAATATTACCCCCTATCACCTGTACATTCGGATAATGTTGCTTAATCCAGCGCACTTGATCTAATACAGCTTGTGCATGTCCGTGTGCAGTGTCTACGACAATCACATCAACGCAGGTTTCGACTAAAGCAGCTACTCGGGCTTTAGTATCATCACCCGCCCCCACCGCAGCGCCCACTCGCAAACGTTCTTGTTCATCTTTACAAGCATAAGGGTTTTCGGTAGCTTTTTGGATGTCTTTAACCGTAATGAGACCGCGTAGTTGAAAGCCCTCATTGACGACTAGCACTTTTTCAATGCGATGTTCGTGTAATAAATCCGCGACTTTTTCACGACTCGCATTTTCTTGTACCGTGACGAGCCGATCTTTGGGAGTCATAACGCTTGAGACTGGATCATCATAATGAGTTTCAAAGCGTAAATCGCGGCTGGTGACGATGCCAACTAGCATTTTTTCATCGACAACGGGAACACCAGAAATGTTGTGAGCGCGTGTTAAAGTCAGCACTTCTTGAATACTGGCATTAGGTGAGACTGTAATTGGATCATTAATGACCCCACTTTCAAACTTTTTAACTTTTCGCACCTGACGCGCCTGTTCCTCAACGGTCATATTTTTATGGATAATACCAATGCCGCCTTCTTGTGCTATGCTAATAGCAAGACGCGCTTCTGTGACAGTATCCATCGCCGCCGAGACGATGGGGATATTCAGAGTGATGTCTCGCGTTAAGAGCGTGTTAAGTTGCACCTGCTTGGGCAAGACAGTGGAATGGGCGGGTAAGAGCAAAACGTCATCAAATGTGAGGGCTTCTTGAATTATTCGCATGATAAATTTCGTGATAATGTTGTATGGTGGATCAGTTTATAACGACTTAATGCCATCTCGTGCCGATAAACCTCAATGTCAACATGGATTAAGCCTCAAATTCAGACCTGCGGGGAGACCAATACCCCGCAGGTCTGAATTTGAGGCTTAACTTAATAGCATTGATTTTGGTGGAGACGCAGCGCCGATATCCACCCTACGTGTATGGGATATTATCATATTTTCTAAAACCTGTCAGATCATGTAAAATGCCGCTAACAACTATTTATTAAATTGGAGCATCAATGTGAAAATCAAATTTTTCTTAAAAAATGTCGGAGTCATGTTCATCGCCAATCTCTTGATGGGATGTGCCAGTCAATTGACAAACGGCAATGCAGTCGCCTTTGAATCCCAGTCATCAAAGACAGTAATCCAAAACAAACGCCACTCTTCAGGCATCGGATTGTTTGTTTCACGCCAACAAGAATATATGTACAAAATTTTGGTGGCTGAAATTGCCAATCGTCGTGGTAACAATGCCTTAGCGGCAAAGTATTTTTTCGATGTTGCCGTTCAAACCAGTGATCCGCGTTTTGCTGAGCGTGCAACACGGGCAGCCTTGTATGCACAAGAATATGATATTGCAACAGCGGCAGCTCGCCTGTGGGTCACTATTGCCCCGGATAATCCTTATGCACGCAAAATATTAGGGGGAGTGTTGTTGCGCCAAAAGCGCCCTGATGAAGCCGTGGTGCATTTGGAAGCCATGCTCGATACTTTCAAGGATGATCCCAAGCAAATCGGCTCATTGATCTCGGCACTGCTAGAGGCACAAACCGATAAAACGCTGGCCCTAGATCTGATAAAAAAACTGGTCGCTAAACGGCCAAACAATCCGGTGGTTTTATTAACCTACGCACGCTTTTTGATCCGTGTAGAACAGTTAGATCAAGCCCTCAAAGTATTGGATACCCTTTTAAAGCAAGTGCCGGATCATGCAGAAGGCGTACCTTTGTATGCCTATCTGTTGGAGATGCAAAGCAAAGGAGCCCAAGCTTTAGAATGGCTAGAGGGGGCATTGGATAAATCCCCAGATCAGCAGGAATGGCGGCTAATGTATGCACGTATGCTTGTCGATGCGAATCAGTTTGAAGAATCCATTAAGCAATTTAAATTATTGTTGTCCCAATCTTCCCAAGAAGAGGACGAGATTTTATATGCCTTGGGGGTGTTATCCCTACAAATCAAGGAGCCAGATGCCGCTAAAAAGTATTTTATGGCGCTACTCGACACTGGGAAGAAAGCTAACACTGCTCGCTATTATTTAGGCCAAATTGCACAAGACGCAAAAGAGCCAAAAAAAGCTATTTCTTGGTATGAGCAAGTTGAGGGCGGATCAAACTATTTAAATGCCCAGGCGCGGGTTGCTTTGATTTTTACCGAACTAGGAGAATTAGAGAAAGCCGTTGAGCACCTTCGGAATGTGCCAGTGGAGCGTCTGGAAGAGATGATTACTCTGATGCAACTGGAAGGGGAATTGCTGACTGAGCAAAAATATTATCCCGAAGCGATGGCGACTTATAATCGTGCCCTCAAATTAGCACCTGATAATACCGAAGTGCTATATCAGCGTGCTATGCTGCATGAAAAAATGGGCCGGATAGATCTATTAGAGCGGGATTTACGGCACTTATTGGAGCTAGAGCCAGAAAATGCGGATGCGCTCAATGCTTTAGGTTACACTCTCACGGAACACACGGATCGTTATCAAGAAGCTTACGAATTAATTAAACAAGCATTGATATTAAGTCCCACCGACTATTACATTTTAGATAGCATGGGATGGGTTTTGTACAAAATGGGCGAGTATGCCGATGCGATTGAATATCTGCGTAAAGCACAAGCCACGCAAGAGGATCCGGAAATGGCCGCGCATTTAGGCGAAGTCTTATGGGTGAGTGGTGATCAGCAAGCGGCTAAAGAGGTGTGGGAAAAAGCACAGCTCACTTTTCCATCTGATGAAAATTTGCGTGAAGCGGTCAATCGTTTTCTAAAATATAATGGGAAATAGAAAGTGTAAACAACCCCTAAGCAAGTTCCCTACGGGAGGACTTAGGGGCTTTTAAGGAAACTTAAAAGCCCAGGTTTACCAGACAACTAATAGCAGTGCCGAAAATTAGTAGCCGATATAGCAGAAATAGGTACGTTGAGATGCCGTCTCAGTCTCAACCACTACGGTTATGCATTAAACAGTCCTGTGAGGTAGGGTTTTATAATGTCAAGGCTTATGTTCTACATCGAGATGGGTATAAATGCAAAAGTGGTCAAAAAGGAAATCACTCAAAGAAACTCCATGTTCATCACATTCAATTTAAAAGTAATGGTGGCACAGATATTCCAAGCAATTTAATTACGCTTTGTGAAACTTGTCATGATGCTTTGCATAGGGGTGAGTTTGAGTTAAAAACCAGGAAAACAAAAACCAAACCTGCGACAGAAATGGGCATTATTAAGTCCCAATTAATTAAATCAGATTGGGATTTTGCAGAAACATTTGGCTATGAGACTAAATCCCGGTTTTATACAAAAAACATATTGCCAAAGGTGACTATCAGCAAACAACAGGTAAAAGATCAGAAAAAACAATACCAACAGGCAAACTTTTTGGCTTAAAGAAGTTTGATTTAGTTAGCACATCATTTGGCATCGGTTTTATTAAAGGCAAGCGTTCATCAGGTTATTTTGCGCTGATGGATATTTTTAACAATACAGTAACAGCTTCAGTTAATGTCAAAAAAGATTGTCAAAGACTGACAGCTAGAACTGGAACACTTATACAGGAGGTGGCAATTCCTCCCCTAAGCCCTATCGGGACTTAAGGGTTTCCTTGCCACAATTTATTTTATTTATGAAACGTTTATTTATATTGGCACTGCTACTCTTGTCGGGCTGTGTCCAATTGCCACCAATACCGCCAATGCCAACCAAGCAACTGGATTCGTGGCATTTAAATGGTCGCATTGCGATTTCAACCGAATATGAGAATTGGACGGTTAAGGTTGACTGGCAACAGCGAGGCACTGCTTATCAACTGCGTTTAAATAGTCCGCTTGGACAAGGAGCCCTGTTGCTAGAAGGGGATGAGAATGGGGTGGTGATGCATACCGCCGATAAGAAAACTTTTAAGGCATCTGATCCGGATACCTTAATTGCTGAAGTCCTGAAACTAGAATTTCCGGTGAACAATTTACATGCTTGGATCAGGGGGCTCTCTGCACCCAATTCTTATCTTCAATGGTACACGCTCAATGATGCTGGGCATTTAGAGCAGCTACGACAAGATGGCTGGGAAGTAGATTATAAGCGTTATATCAAAGTGGATGGCTTTGATTTACCAAACTTAATGGTTTTGGAGAATGACGAGTTTAAGGTTAAAATCGCGATTTCGCAGTGGCAGTTAAGCGCTGTGCCATTCAAAACCCTGTTAAGTAACCGACATTGAGCGAGCACTTAAGAAACTGAAGAACTATAAAGATGTTTGGATTTAACAAAAAAACTGATAATTCCCAAAAAGAGAAGACACAAACAGAGACACCCGCTAAACAAGGCTTATTTGCTCGCCTAAAACAAGGGCTAAGCCGCACTCGTGAGAATTTGACGACAGGATTAGCAAATCTCCTGATAGGCAAAAAAGCGATTGACGATGATTTGCTTGAAGAGATTGAAACTTTACTATTGACAGCCGATATGGGTGTTGAAGCCACTCAAACGCTGATGAGTGATTTGACAAAACGGGTGGCAAGAAAGCAACTGAATGATTCAGAAGCATTATCTGTTGCTTTGCGTGAAGACATGCAAGCGATTTTGCAGCCAGTAGAACAACCCTTAATATTGCATGAGGATAATAGCAAGCCCTTTGTTATTTTAATGATTGGTATCAATGGAGCGGGTAAAACGACTACGATTGGTAAACTCGCTAAACGCTTTCAAGCTGAAGGACGCTCCGTGATGCTGGCAGCGGGAGATACGTTTCGCGCCGCTGCCGTTGAACAATTGAAAGTTTGGGGAGAGCGCAATAATGTTCCAGTGATTGCTCAGTATAATCGAGCGGATTCTGCTTCCGTTATTTTTGATGCTTTGCAGGCGGCGACGGCGCGTGGTATTGATGTCTTAATTGCAGACACGGCGGGGCGTTTACATACGCAAACTAATTTAATGGAAGAGCTAAAAAAGGTACGGCGAGTGATTAATAAACTCGATCCTGCCGCTCCCCATGAAACCATGCTCGTCATTGATGCCGGAATTGGTCAAAATGCCCTTGTCCAGGCGAAGCAATTTCATCAAGCGATAGGAGTAACCGGTTTGACTCTCAGCAAATTGGATGGTACTGCTAAAGGGGGGATTGTTTTCGCGATAGCTAAACAAACGGGGCTACCTATCCGCTTTATCGGAGTTGGTGAGCAGGTTGATGATTTGCGGCGTTTTGAAGCTGCTAATTTTGTTGAAGCTTTATTAAGTTAATGTTCGTAGTAGGCGATTTATCGCCTATTTTTATTATGGAGGGACAAACACAATATGGTTTATACAAAAAAACATCCCGCCCTACTTATCATGGCTATTATCATGTTAAGTTTGGGCGCATTAGTCGACTTTGGCTTGATGGACAGCGTTATTAGATATTTACATATCTCAAAGCATATAGGTGAAATGACCAGTCTGTCCTATATTTTTGGCGGCATCGCCGTTATTGTTGGATTATGGCATTTTTTTGGTGAGCACAAAGAAGGTAACATAGACTATTACTTATCTACTATCGCCGGAACCACTTTTATTTTATTCATAGCGATGGCTATTCGCTGGTTTGTTGCACCTTTAGTCGCGGTATGGAGTAAATCTTTAGGGCCCGTGATGGGGGCTAAATATCTACATGAAGTGCTTGGACTCAACTACATAGTATTAGGCATTTTGACCGGAATTATAGTGGTCAACTTCTTCAAAGTCCCCGCTTGGGCAGAAAATGGAGTGCGTCTATCCCGCTTAGGACTCAAGACGGGCGTAGTTTTACTCGGAACACTGTACAGTTTCGCAGAATTACAACAATTAGGATCCCTTTCCATCCTGATGGTAGGATTTTTCGTTTTAGGATCAGTAGGACTCGTATTATGGATGGGAGCGCGGCGCAATATTCCTAATTCCATGGGCGGCGTCTTATCGGCAGGAATGGGAGTGTGCGGAGTATCGGCTACGGTAGCCGCCGCGCCAGTGGTGCAGGCTAAATCGGTGGAAATCGCCTACACTATTGGCACGATTCTGCTTTGGGGTGTAGGCTGCATGTTTTTATTCCCCGTCATCGGACATATACTTGATTTAGGTTATGTCCAATTTGGCGCATGGGCAGGGACAGGAATCCTTAATTCCGCGCAAGTCGCAGGCGCAGCACTTGCTTATCAGCCAGATGGCATTGAAACTTTGAAAGTGGCTGAAATCTTCAACATTACTCGTGTGCTCATTTTGCCTATCATCGTAGTATGGCTAGCGGTGTGGTATGTCAAGCGTGAAGAGAATGCGCCGGGTGTCAATGTAGCTCGGGTAGCATTTGAAAAGTTTCCTGTTTTCGTATTAGGCTTTCTTCTGATGTTTGCTCTATCTTCCACAGGGATTTTCTCTCCCGCCAATCATTACAAGGGCAAATATTTTGATAACAATATCCCAGCGGAAAAACATTTGACAGATGAAGACGTGAAGCTGCTGAAGAATGAACAATCTCAGGTGCAACTGAAAGCGCGTCAAACTGCCTTAGCGCGTTTGATTGAAAATAAAAAAGTGAAGTCCATTGAAGATGACAATACTTTGCGCGGATTGATCAATGCGAATATCCTTTCTAAAAAGGCTAATGCGGTTTTGAAAAAGGCGCATAAAGCAGTCCGCCATACGGCAAATAAAATCAAGAAGTTCCGTCAATTTATTACTTGGTTATTTGCATTTGGTTTAGTGGGCTTAGGTATGCAAATTACTTTTGCTTCGATTAAACAGGCGGGTGGACAGCCGCTGGTGATTGGTGGCGTAGTCGGAACTGTTAAAGCGGTTTTGTCTCTTGTTGTTGTGTGGCTATTCGTGCATGAAACTATTTGAGAATCCCTAGAGTGCAAGGTACACTCCTAATGAACGTTTTTTTGAAGGAGAATTTCACAATGTCTGAAGAAGAAAAACCTAAATTTCATCGAGGTTCAGCCCTGAGTATTTTCAAAACTGATCGGCATGAGGATTGGATAGCGCTCATGCTATCTTTATTGATAGCCTTAGGAGTGTATTTCTTTGTTGACTAAACACCTCCTCTTAGCCAGTCACGGCACACCCGGTGCTTGCGCGGCAGAAAAAGCCAGCTTAAAATTGTGCCGCGCAGATACGACGCTACATCATTTGATTGTCGTGCCCGAATTCTGGAAAGGAATGTTAGGGGATGATTGGCTGAATAACGCCATTACTCAAATACGCTATGGAAAGTATGTAGAAGGAGAATTGGAAAGAGAAATTCAGGAAAATGTGAACCGTGTCAGTGCCGCAGCGGAGGCGCGAAAAGTTGTTTACACTTATGAATTTATGTTAGGCAAACCAGCCGAATGTTTGCTCAAGGTTGCACAAGCCTCCCGCTTTGACTTAATAGTGATGGGCTCACCCCGTCCTAAAAACCAAGAAGGGTTAAAATCGCGGATGCATTGTGAAACGCTGCTACGCGCTTTATCTATTCCTTTACTCATCATTCCTTATCCCGATGACGCCTTCACTTCCTAGCGAAGATGCCGCATGGGTGCGTATTGCTACACCCTTATCAGTAAAATCTTTGCGCGAATTTTGCCGCGATTTAGAGCGTCTCTATCGCATTAATCCCTTGTTAGAACTTATCGAGTGGCGGAAAATAGGCCCTAATCAGTACTACTTAGGAGCCAATAATCTGAGCAACAGTCAGAAAATAGCGACTGAAATCTACCGAGAAGAAAGCGATGAAGGATTTAAATTCAGCTACAGCAAAGGATTGAAATCTGCTACATTTATCAGAATCGAAAAAGAAATCCAAGGCAGTGCCCTTATTCTTATTGATGATTATAGTGGATTATCAGAAGCGGAACGTACACAACGTTTGGCAGAAGTTGATCGTAGTTTAGAACATTGGGGCAGAGAACTGTTCCGCTACCTACAAAATTGGCAACGCTGGCACTGGTTTCCGCCCTATCGTTGGTACATGCGCCGCGTCTGGCAACCGATGAAGCCGTCAGCTCGGCGGATTGCTTATATGTTGATTATTGTTAGCTTGTTTGAATTGTTAGCGTTTTTTGTGATAGCGGGTATTTGGATTTTATAATGCTTGAATGAAAACTGACAGGAGAAAAACATGAAAAACAATTTACAATTGTGGACACACGACACTCACCGGAGCAGACTGCTTTCCGGAGCGGCGGCTTGTTTGATGTCATTATTTCTATTTTGCGGAGGCTGCGCTACAGTTGAGTCATGGTTTAACGGAAGTCAACCAGCTTCTGACTCTGGTAAGGCTAGAGAGGATTGCCCGACACTCCGAGGTTTCAAAGTTTGCCCCACAGAGCAAGAGGATAAGGAAAAATCTAAGCCTGAATGACAGTCTCAAAAGTCATCGTCGCAAAATCAAATAAGTAAGTAGCCGGTGCGCCGCCAACACCGTCCCCGGATTACATACAACCGTTTGTGTCCCCTTGATATTCGTTAGGCGTTCAAGATTTATCGCCTACTGTTAATGGCATTAAGCCTAAGAGCGGGCGCGTTTAGCACGAACTTGATAATGGCTGATAAATTTTACAATATCAGAAAAAGGCAGATCTTCCAGATCACCAAATGTTTCCGCTGCTAGTATCAATAAAGCGTCAATATTCTCCACAGCGGACACCTCAGCGCGTTCAGAAAGCACAGAAGCTAAACCTAATAAACCACCGCATTGAACTTTCATCGCCTGAGCGTGTGGCTGGGGCCCCGCTAAGCGTGGCTGTTTCAAAGCAAAGCGTGCATTTTGGTATAATTGTTTAAGCAAAACCGCGCATCGCTCTTGCGCCGCTGATGATACACAAGCCGCAGTTTCACGTTCAGCAATACTCAAACGTTGGGATTTTGCACAACCACAGCGACTACTAAGAATCGCCTTTTCAAATGGGCAAGGGTATTGATTGAGCCCTTCGCGGGCTTTTTTAAATTCGTGTTCATCCATAAATTTATTTTAAATGCTTGAAGGGAAGTGATATGATAGAAAAAGAAAACTGACAGGAGAAAAACATGAAAACCAATTTACAATGTACACACGCCACTCACCTGAGCTGGCTGCATTCCGGGATGGTTGTTTGTTTGATGTCATTATTCCTGTTTTGCGGAGGCTGTGCTACACCTGGCGAAAGTCAACCAGCTCCTAAGCCTGTTGGGACTGGAAAGAATTGCCAGATAGATATCACCAAAGGTTTTAAAGTTTGCCCCACAAAGCAAGAGGATAAGTCTCAAAAGTCATCGTCTCCAAATCGCAAAATAAATAAGTAGCCGGAGCGCCGCCAACACCGCCCACCGTCCCCGGATTACATACAACCGTTTGTGTCCCCTTGATATTCGTTAGGCGTTCAATGGAGACATTATGCGTATGTCCACAAAAAACCAAATCATAGTCGCCCGTGATAGCCATTCCCCGTGCATAATGTGGATAGTGGACTAAAAAAATCCGCCGTCCGCCCAAAGTAAATGTGGCATCTTGACCATAATAATGAATGACGCTATCAGGGGCATGGGAGAGCCTTGATAAAGTATAAAGATCGCCCGTATTATTGCCATGAATGGCATGTACAGCCAAGCCATAAGCCTGTAATGTACGCAGCGTACTTGGTGCGACGATATCGCCACAGTGCAAAACAGCTTCCGCCCCGCGCAGCTTCGCATCAGCCACCGCCGCACGCAGCAACGAAACATTATCGTGGCTGTCAGAAAGAATACAAACCTTCATTTTTTCTCCTACCTAATTTCCAATATCATTATATTATGAATTCTAAAGATTTACGTGCCAAGCGATTGATGAAGCAGCAGCGGAGCAAGCATTTGACATAAATTTGATGGCAGAAGTTAGCTAATCGTGGCGCAGGGAAAGTTGAGGATTATTGAACAAAACCTTGAAATGACCTGCAAAGTACGCCTTGCACTCCTGAATTAAGCACCCCGGAGAGCAAAGCATACCTTGCACATCATATTCCATTAAACATATAAACAAATATCAGATTCACCGGCAAACTCAAAAAAGGTAGCAGCACCACCGTACTCGATACCATCAATGAAATCATTAGTATCGAACTCGAACAAATCGACCGTCATTTGACAAGCCACCATTTTAACCTCGGCTTCCAAGCATAACTCGCGCAACTCCTCGATGCTGGCAACACCCTTGCCCTTCATCTTCTTTTTCATCATGCTCGACATCATAGCCTGCATACCGGGCATAGTTTGCATGACGACAGGGACAGGCATCGGCATAGGCATCGCGGGATTGCCTAGCGAAGTGACTTGCAAATTAAGCTTTTTCTTTAACAAGACTAAGCCATAGAAAGTAAAAAAGATTTGCGTATCATAACCCAATGCCGCAGCGGTTGAGGCTAAGATAAAAGGCGGATAAGCCCAATCAAGGCTGCCCTTGGTTGCGATAATCGCCAGTTTTTTATTATCAGACATAGCGAAGTCCTCTTAAGTTCAGTGGATTATTTTTTCTTGATGAGGAATAAATACTTGCCACCCTCTTCCGACGACTCCTGCAACTCATTGCCAGTCTGTTTAGCAAATGCCTCAAAATCCTTGACCGATCCAGGATCAGTTGCAATGATGCGTAGGACTTGACCACTTTCCATCCCATTGAGCGTTTTTTTCGCCCGCAGAATGGGCAGAGGGCAATTTAAGCCTGAAGCATCCAACTCTTGATCGAAATTAGCCATTTTCTATTCTCCTATTAAAAATGTGGGTCAAACAAACTGGCACTAAATGACTTGACTTTAGTAATCAAGTATATTTCTATATACTAATGTTTGGTGGAGACGCGATATCCACCCGACACTGACATGCCTGTAATCGTACAAACAGATCAATTATACCAAATCTGTCAAAGAGTGCATAACAAAATTTCTCACTATGAATTTCCTACCCATTTTTTTAAACATCCGCGAACAAGCCTGTTTAGTTGTAGGTGGTGGCGCGACGGCAAGCCGTAAAGTCGAATTATTATTGCGAGCCAAAGCCAAAGTCACCGTAGTAGCACCAGAATTATCTCCGCAACTAGCGCAATGGGCCAAAGAAAGGCGCATCATTTATCGCGCCGGCAAATTTGCGCCAACAGACTTATCGCACTGTCACCTAGTGATAGCAGCGACTAATGATAAAGCCGTTAACGAGCAAATATCAACATTAGCACAAGCGCAAACAACACCCGTCAACGTCGTAGATCAACCACAGCTTTGTAGTTTTATAATGCCCTCAATCATTGATCGAACGCCGATACAAATTGCCGTTACTACCGGCGGCGCATCACCCGTATTAGCACGCCTGCTACGCGCCCGCTTAGAAACCATGATACCGGCATCCTACGGAAAATTAGCAGAATTTGTAGCAAGCTTTAGAGATAAAGTCAAACAACGTTTCTCTTTTAAAGAGCGCCGCCGGTTTTGGGAAACCGTTTTACAAGGACCAATTGCTGAAATGTTACTATCAGGGCACAAGCAAGCCGCTACCAAAGCCCTAGAAAAATTAATTGGACAAGCAGAGGCGCAAAAAAATGGTGAAGTGTACCTTGTTGGCGGAGGGCCCGGTGATCCTGACTTATTAACCTTTCGTGCCTTGCGCTTAATGCAGCAAGCCGATGTTGTCCTTTATGATCGATTAGTATCGCCGGGCGTATTAGATTTAGTCAGGCGCGAGGCGGAGCGCATTTATGTTGGCAAAGCCCCCACTCATCATCCCGTCCCCCAAGGAGAGATTAATCAACTATTGATCCGTTTAGCCAAAGAGGGCAAACGAGTGTTGCGATTAAAAGGAGGCGATCCCTTTTTATTTGGCAGGGGCGGCGAAGAAATTGAAACCTTGATGGATGAAGGGATAGCCTTCCAAGTAGTGCCCGGGATTACAGCCGCAGTCGGTACATCAGCTTATGCCGGCATTCCTCTCACGCACCGCGATTATGCCCAATCCTGTGTTTTTGTCACTGGACACCTTAAAGATGACAGCATGGATTTAAATTGGGAAGCCTTAGCTCACCCGCATCAAACGCTTGTGATTTACATGGGATTGCGAGGGCTGCCAGTGATTTCTCGTGAATTAATACAACATGGGATGCCGCCTGAAAAGCCGGCGGCACTGGTACAAAAAGCGACGACATCTGATCATCGCGTATTAATTGGGACTTTAGAAACCTTGCCCGGAATCGTTGAAGCGGCGGATATTAAATTATCTAGTATAATTATTATTGGTGATGTTGTTAGCTTGCATGAAAAATTAGCTTGGTTTACGCCACAAGCTTAACACTAATTGCTGGACGGGGTTTGCAACCCAATGCCATTAAGCCTGTCCCGACGCTAGGAGGGATCAAGGATTTTATGTAGGGTGGGCAACGTCTTTTTGTTGCCCACCAGCCCCGACAGGTGGGCAAAAAAAACCCGGTTCATACTGCCCACCCTACAAAAGAACGTCTTTGGGCTTAACTTAATGGATATGGTTTGCAACCCCGTCCGTAACGTTAAACCTCGCTCAATAACTAGAATAAATTTTTTCTGGTTCCCACGCGCCGGCGTCGATGTATGATACAGCACCCGGACAACATTGACGATGAAGGACCGCGATAAAGCCCAGCAAATATCGTGGTTTTTATATCCACAGATTTTGTGACAATAGGTACACCTCATGGAAATACAACGCATTAAATTCGATGATCATAAAGAACATTGGCACCTAATCGAAACTCATTTAGACCATTTTAACCTGTTAGTGGGTATATCAGGGGTTGGAAAAACACTGATTACTGAGGTAATTAAATTAATTTCCCAAGTTGCAACCTCTAACGATTATCAATTAGATAGCATAGAATGGAAAATAGGTTTCGTCCATGAAGAGCAGGCATATCAATGGGAATTGAAAAGCACTAAGGCGGATTCTCCCAATGACTTACTTCGTCTCCTAAAAGAATCTACACAAATTGTTTATGAGAAAATTTTTAATGCCACGACGCAAGAAATCATTGCAGAACGTTCCAAGGATTTCTTTTCTTTTAAACACGAAAACATTAATCCAAGCCTCAATAAACATGAAAGTATCCTCACCCTTTTTTCAGAAGATGAAACGATTGATACTATTCGTAAAGCTTTTCAAAGTGTTATATTTAGTGAACAAGCCCCCCACAACGAGCGCCTTGGTTTTTCATCGCCGGTTAATTTTAATGCCATCACCTTTAAAGACATTAAAAAAACCTTAATTAATGGGCCACTATTGGTCAAAGCGTTTTTTTTGCAAAAGTTTTATCAAAACTACTTTATTGAAATAAAACAACATCTTATCAGTCTATTTCCCTCTCTTTCCGATTTAAGAGTCGATCTGACTGAAGAGAACCGCCAGCATTATAAATTATTTTTTCGCTTTCAAGAAAGGGATACCGATCATTGGATACATCAGAATCGGATGTCATCCGGGATGTTTCGTACCTTAACACATTTAATTGAAATTTCTCTGGCACCAAAGGGCAGCGTTATTGTCATTGATGAGTTTGAAAATAGTCTTGGCATTAACTGTATGCCGGATTTAGTGACTTTTATATTGAGTCACGCCCCCAATTTACAATTTATTATCACCAGCCATCATCCTTATGTGATTAATAATATCCCTTGGCATACTTGGAAATTAGTCAAACGACATAGAAATAGAGTTTATGTCAATCCGGCTAAGGATATTCCAGAATTTAATGAAGAAGAATCTTTCCATGAAAAATTTATTCAGTTAATCAACCATCCTGATTATAGGCAAGGAGTGTTATGAATTTATATTTTTTAGTTGAGGGCGAAACGGAACGAAAAGTTTACGAAAAATGGGTGGCGTATGAATTTCCTAACTTAAGGTTAGTAGAACGTATCAAAGACATTCAATCCAATGCCTACTATATTGTATCGGGCGGCGGTATTCCTGCTATTATTGATCGTATAGAAGACGCCTTTGAAGAAATAAAATTAGCTCATAAAATATTAGAAATAGAGGCTAAGAGAATCTTGGTATCTAGCTGGTTTTTCTTCTAAAGCCATGGCTTATCTTAGAATAAATTTTTCCATTCCCGAAGATACTCAAAGCATCAGTAAAGAAAAATTTTATGCAGTTGTTGGTAATAAAGCACCCAAAAAACAAGTGTTGTCTGTCGCACTAAGATATTTTGAGTTTAATAAAGCAGTAGAAAGAAATATCTCTTTCAAAAAATTGTTAGAGTTTTTTGAACTGAGCTGATTTATGGTTCCCACGCGCCAGCGTCCCGTGTAAGGTTAGTTCCACCTTTTGGCGCTCAATGCCATATCGTGCGCCTCTTAAGTCCATAATAAATGTAGGCGGGGTATTGGTCACCCGTCTGATTTTTAGGCGTTGCCCACGCTGGCGCGTCTCCACCATAAAAAAACTGTCACACATCATCATGAGAATTGAAAAACTTCATTTAGAAAATATTGGCGTATTTGATAATCTTGACTTAGAGTTTCAAACTTGCCAGCAGAAAAAAGCTGAAATCCAGATTTTTACCGGAAAAAATGGTAGCGGGAAAAGTACCCTATTATATGCTCTTGCTGGTGCTCTAGTGGGGCCTTTTAGACAAACAGAACACCTCATTTCTCAAAGATTTCAAAACAACAATGCTTTTGTCGAAATCTTATTTGAAGGAAAACCAATTATCAACTACTCTCAAAAAAACACCAAAAAAAATAGCTACTTTACCAACTTGCCCTTGATAACAGAAAATAAAAAATATGATTATTTTTCTAACACACATATTCACCATGCCTATGCCAACTTAAACCGCTCCCATGAAAAATCAATTGATGAACTTATAGCCTACTTCATGCAAGGAGAAAATGACACAAATAGTCAACACAAAGGCATCTCTTTTGCCGCATTTGCATACTCTGGCAATCGCTCATTAAACTCCCTAGACGCGCTCACAACTGAAGAATTGGACTTCAAACCACTTGACAACTGTCTATCTTTTCTGGAAACCACAGATTCTAGGCAAATTATTCAGACTATTGCGACCCAAAAAATCAAACAAGCCATAGAACTGAGCCTTATATCTATACATTCAAATTAGAAGACAATGGCATCTCAACCTTAGACAAAGTAGAAAAATCAAAAGCTGGAAATAGTTATTCTATGATTTTGGAATAAATTTTTGGAGTAGAAGAAACCTTTGATGATGAGACAGAAACCGAATTTCGTCAATTTTATCAATTAAGAGATAATATTATGCACGGTGATAACGACAAAATAACAGAATGGTTACAAATAGCCCGTCATTTAATGGAAAAAGGCATAGAAGTCACAGATATTGTTGGGATGGAACTGCGCCAAATGTCACGTCTTTTGGAAAAGGACTTATCAGTATGATGAAATTTACGCGCCCTCCTAAGCCGGCTTACCTAGATGGATATAAAGAATGGGGAAGAAAATATGCGCTCAAGAAACAACAAGGATTGAAACCAAAGTGGCACAAAAAAATCAAGCAATGGGAAAGACTGAAAATAGATTTAGCCAACTTAACGACTGATCATTGCTCTTTTTGTGATAGTTACCCCTTAGTGGCTAAAAACCAGCAAACTATCGAACATTTCCGGCCCCGAAGTAGCTATCCAAAATTGACTTACGTCTGGCACAACCTGTTTCTGTGTTGTGAAACAAGTTACTCAAACCTGATACTAAAGAATACGAATTTAATCGTTATTTTATTATCAATTTCAAAACAGGTCAAATTGAAATTAATACCTTGGCTTCTAAGGAAGATCAAGAACGAGCGAAAATAACGATTGGAATATATGGTTTAAACAGCTATGACAGACCAAAAGCACGAACTGACCATTATAAATGGGTTAAAAATCAAGTAAGGAAAAAGAAAATCAACCAAGATAAGGATATAGAGATTCTCTCTTATCGCTTCATGTTTGTTTAGGCAAAATCAGCAAACGTAGGGTGCGTCCTACGCACCATTCTGTGCTGGACGGGGTTTGCCTCTGAAGTTAAATTTGAAGTAATAAATCCGTTGTTGATTTTGCGGTTGATTTTTCACCCGATTTTGGTTCCGTTTTTAGAAATCAGATTTTTTGAAAAAATCTGATTTCTTTAGTTTCTATGTCGCCACGCAGGTTTGCAACCTGCTCCGTAACGTTTTAGTGAGACAAGGCAGCGATAAAAATTCATTAAGCGAATGGTGAGTTAATATAATTTTTCAATTTTTAATTCACTTAATTTTAAAAAATGCATTCCAATTTGACGAATATGACCTTTGTCATTGAGCACCGTCATGCCCGAAATCTTCATTGTGAGTTGGAAGGCCCCAAAATTTTTCTGTTTTTATGAAGCCTAAAAACTTTTTAATCCGGTTTCTTTTGATTTTCTTGAAATTGTTCCTAATAATCTTACCAGCTCTATAACCACCAGCGCCATCGGTCATTTTTACATATAGAATACCTGTCTCATCTTTTTGAATTTATAATCTGATTGCAACGGGATTATCAAACGTTCGTAGGTAAATAAATCTAAAAATTTTCTTTTCCGGATTGTTTTTTTGTGCATAAATTGAGGGCTCTTCTAGGGCGGACAAGTGTGCGCTATACCATTCAGTAACGAATGCACTAAATTGTTTTTCTGCAAAATATTGGTTGCTGCCAAAACATTTATCAGTGGACATAAGCCTAATTGTAATCAGAAGAAAAGTATTATTTTATTCATGGTTATTTGATTTGCATAACTATTTATGATAACTGTTGACATTATGCGTAATGAGGCAGACATATCAACAACTATCCTTGGGATTTCCATTAATCATGGAAAATTGCGTAGAAGCAGATGATGTTATCGGCACCCTAACCAAACAGGCGCAAGCCGCTGGTATGCACACCTTGATTTTTACCGGCGACAAAGACTTTGCCTCATCGACACCATGAGAAAAACCCGCTTAGACGTGCAACAAGAATAGTGAGTCTATTCGTTATTAGCAGAGAAATCAATCGAGTCTGACCCCTTTGATTCAGATGTTACGACTACATATTGTTTTCTAAACTCAAAACCTCTATCCGGCCATGTTTCACCATACTTAATTAAAGATTGCTCTCCAGCCTTAAACTCAGTACCGTTAACCCTACAATCTGCCTCAACCAAGCCGTGCTCATTTCTTAAAACAAAGAATCTTACGCCTAACACATCCTCTCCCTCTAATAATTCTTTAAATGCCTCAAAATTATTAGTAAACAAACAGCAAGAGCAAAATGGATGCTCCTCTTCAATTTCTAACTCATTACTTGCGTAATATGAGACGGGACCAAGCACAATTACCCTATCTTCATCTCGATTGGGATAACTTATTCTTAAAGAGGTGCATTCAGATAGTCCATTCAGAGCTTCCAGTATTACCTTTAAATCTATCGCTACCCATCCCCTAAATCCATCCAAAACTGATAATTCGGCGTTATCTCCTGTTGAGTGTTGATACTCGAAAATCCCTCTAGGTATATGTTTTTCGCTTGTGATTTCAATAGTAGTAATTGTTTTAGCGCCGCCTTCATGAATTGGCTCTAAACTAACAATCTGCGGTTGTAAAAAAATCTCATCAGATATAGTGATAAACGATTCAAATGACTTATGTAGAATTTTGCTTTCATCTAACACTGAAGATAAGCACTTAACCAAGTCAAAGCTTTCTTCCCAGGTTTTCTCTCCATTAGCGTATGCGACTTTTACAGTGTGCCCCATACCCGGATTATCATGAGATATATCAGGTGCTTTCTTTTGTGATTTAAATAAACTGGACATTACTTATTGTCACCATTTTTTTGAGCCCTAACGTCAAGTTAAGCTGCTTGCAATTAACTTGTAAACCTGGAGCGCCTGAGAAAGAAGCAAGTTAGCTTGAACGCCTTGTTGTACATTTGCACTCGCCATTTATAACTAAAAAAATCACTACAGCATATTGAATAACCGATAAACGGTCGTTTTTATCCGATAAATGGTTAGCATTGTAATGATGGTAGTCTGCGATTCATAGTCGCTAAAGCTTAGACTACGAGCCGAAAAAATGACAGAAATTCTACTGCAATCAGGTGGAAGCGATGGCGCACCAGCATTGCCCTGAACTCACTGCCCGAAATCTTACCTCGGTTCTTGGGTTATTCCGCCCAGGCTTGAGCGTCAGCTATTATCCGCTCATAGCTCCCGAAATTCAACCGCGCTGTTCATCTTAGTCCAAATATAGCAGCGGTAACGGGCACACGGCATTTATAGTGCTTTGCAAATGAAATACCAGCCTCCTACGGAAAATTACAGGGAGAAAAACTTGCTGAAATGTTATTATCAGGGCACAAGCAAGCGGCTACCAAAGCCTTAGAAAAATTGATTGGGCAAACTGAGGCGCAAAAAAATGGTGTACCTTGTTGGCGGAGGGCCCGGTGATCATGATTTATTAACCTTTCGTGCGTTGCGCTTAATGCAGCAAGCCGATGTTGTCCTTTATGATCGACGTGTTATACTTGGTCAGGCGCGAGGCAGAGCGCATTTATGTTGGCAAAGCGCCCGTCCCCCAAGGAGAGATTAACCAAAGAGGGCAAACGAGTGTTGCGTTTAAAGGGAGGCGATCCCTTTTTATTTGAAAGAATTCAGACCAATGCCATATCGTGGCGGCAAGGCGACGGCAGAAATTAACGATACTCCCCCGCAGGTTAATTTTGAACGTCTATCGTGCCGGACGGAACAGGGATTTATCAACCCCGTCCAGATCCCTCCTAGCGTCGGGACTAAACCTCGCTCAATGCAGTGATCTTTGCTATAGTTCTAAAACGTTGCGGACGGGGTTTGCAACCCAGTCTATGTCGCCACGCAGGTTTGCAACCTGCTCCGTAACGTTTTAGTGAGACAAGGCAGCGATAAAAATTCATTAAGCGAATGGTGAGTTAATATAAATAAAGCCGTTTGCCAATTTTGGGAAAAAATATGTTACTGGAATTTAGTGTCAAAAATTTTCTTTCTTTTAAAAACGAAGTCACGTTGAGTATGTACGCCTCAGCAGAAGTCACCGAGCATGAAAAATATAATGTTTTTTCAGTCGGTGGACAAAATGTGCTTAGAACCGCCGTGATTTATGGTGCCAATGCCAGTGGCAAAACCAATCTCATTAAAGCCATGAAGTTTACGAAAAATTTCGTAGTCAATTCCCTAGAGTTACAATCAGAAAAGGAGATTGACATTGAACAGTTTAAGCTCAATACCGCAAATTCCCCAAGTGAGTTTGAAGTCACTTTTCTCGTTTCAGACGTTTATTATCGTTACGGTTTTGTGATTGATGCCAAGCGTGTTCATCACGAGTGGCTTTATTATGCTCCTTTTGAACAAGAAATCAGATTATTTGAGAGAAAGTTTGATTTTAATACCGACACCATTGAACTAGGCGAAATGTTTAAAGAAGGTAAACCCTTGGTAGAAAATAAACAGCCTAGACTGACGAGAGAAAGGGCACTTTTTCTCTCAGTGGTTTCCCAATTTAACGGCGAAATTTCCAGAAAAGTCATGGATTGGTTCACTAATGATTTTAAGGTATTGTTTGCCACAAAAGAAGAAACTTTTGAAGGCGTTTCGGTCAAAAAATTAAGCGATGCGCTATACAAAAAAGAGATTTTAAAGTTTCTACAAGCCGCTGATACCGCTATTGAAGACATTGATTGGGTGACACTAAAACCACAAGATATATCTGGTAATGTCCCCGATAAATTAACACAAATGCTGGTTTCTAAAGGAAAGATGCTAGTCACTAAACATAGTGTTTTTAATGAAGCGGGCTTCGTTACTGACTCGGTATTATGGAGTATGGAAGAGGAATCTGAAGGGACTCAAAAGTTATTTGCATTATCTGCTCCGCTGATAGAAACTTTGGAAAAAGGCGAAACGCTGGTGGTTGATGAATTAGACTCCAAATTACACCCGATGATAATGCGTTTTATTATTAACTTATTTCATTCAAAAGCAGATAACCACGCGCAATTGATTTTTGCCACGCATGACACTAACCTACTTAGTTCTCGTTTTTTCCGTAGAGACCAAATTTGCTTCACTGAAAAAGACCAATATGGCTCAACCGATTTATATTCATTAGCGGATTATCAATTGGATGAAGTTCCTTCTGAGGAACGTTATAAACGCGATTATTTTAAGGGCAAATATGGTGCGATTCCCTTCATTGGGGAAATAAAAAGGTTTTTTGGAGATAACGATGGCGAGAGATAAGCCGCTACCAAAAAGTAAAAAGCAGAAAAAGCGGGAAAAAGCTAAACGCCCGGTGGCGTTAGGGAGATACTTAATTGTTTGTGAGGGTGAAAAAACTGAACCCAACTACTTTAAATGGTATAAAGAAGAACTGAAAAGATTGAAAAATGCGTTAGCTCATAGCAAAACACCTGAAGGTATTTTTGTTATAGAGCTAGGGGATGACTTTATCATAGAGGGTGTAGGTAGAAATACCAAATCTTTGCTTGAATATACCATTGAACAAAGAAATAGAGCCACCGTAGATTACGATCAAGTTTGGTGTGTTTTTGATCGAGATTCTTTTCCGGCACAAGATTTTAATGAAGTTATTTTTTCAGCGGCAAAACAAGACATCAAAGTGGCTCGTTCTAATGAAGCCTTTGAATTATGGTATTTATTGCATTATCACTACTATGATACGGGTATTAGTAGAAAACAATATCAAAAGATGCTAACCGCCTTGTTAAAAAAGCCATATCAAAAGAATAGCGAAACCATGTATGAAGATTTACAAAAATCCGGTGGCAAGCAGGAAGAGGCTATTAACAACGCAAAAACCTTGTTAAGCACTTATGGTAGTAGAACAGACTATGCCGATCATAATCCATCTACAACAGTGCATGAACTTGTTAAAGCTTTGAATGACTATCTGGATGAATTTAAAAAAAGGTTTGGTTTGTAGGGTGGTAAGCTGCGCGTAAGGAGCCCTACAATTCTAATTTTCACCAGCCAAGTTCAAAAAAATCCTATTTTTTCAAAAAATAGGATTTTTTTAGCCCTTACGCTGCCGCTTTGGACTCCAAAATATACCAGAAAATTTATTCTAACTCAGCGAGGGAAATGCAAATTTCGTCAGCTTGCCCCTTGGTTGGCTCAATACTGACGGGAGCGATAGTGCTAGGGACAAGCTTAATGGCATTGACTCCGCGAGTATAACTACAATTGTTTCAGTCAAATGAAAAAAACGCATAACTTAATAACGGATGTGCAAACTCTTCCAAATATCCAAGATGCCGCAGAAGCCATTGTGGATCTTCACGATAAGTACTTTGTGCAACAGCTTGGTTGGGGTGCAGCATTTAAGAAAGATGTAAAGGAGTATCTTGAAGAATTACTACAACACTTTCAACCAACAAGAGACGGACTTTGGGTTGCCAGAAAGGGCGAGGAAATAATAGGAACTATTGCTATTGACGGTCGAATAGATGGCCCTGAATGTGCCAGACTTCGCATATTTGTAGTTGACTATAACTACCACCGCCAAGGTATCGGTAAGAGCCTATTAAACCAAGCAATAGCATTTTGCAAAACAATTGGTTACAAGAAAATAGAACTCTGGACGTTCGACAACTTATATGAAGCAAAGGCTTTATACCTCAAGTACGGATTTAGAATCATTAAAGAAAGAGAAGTTAACTATTGGGGGAGTCAACTTCGTGAACAGCTATTTTGTTTGGTTTTGAACGAACCAAGCAGCTAACAAGATGCTCCACCGCCGGTGAGCTTGATCGTTATGTTAAAAAGAATAAATAGGGTACATCATGAATTTAACTGAAATACCATTTATCAAAGAGATAGGCATCCAAAAGCTAGCAGATGGAAATTTAGGGTTGCCATTCAGTGAGAAAGTGCATAATCATTTGCAAACAATTCATGCAAGTGCACAATTTGCCCTTGCTGAAACCGCTAGTGGAGAGATGTTGCAAAGATTGTTTCCTGATTTAGTTGGCAAGGTTATTCCTGTTCTTAGGGAATCCCAGATAAAATTCAGAAAACCAGCAACAAAATCAATTGTTGCATATCCAACAGTGCCTGATGAAAGTGTTGCAAAGTTTAATGAACAATTTTCAAAGAAAGGCCGCGTATCAATTTCAATCACAGTAGAGGTAAGAGATGCTGAAAATACTACTACCTCTACTGGTATATTTAAATGGTTTATACAAAGCATTGAAACCGAAAAAACCTAACAAAACGCTTCACCTGACCCAAAACAAATTGCGCTTGGGCAGCGCAGTATGAAGAGCGTTGGCTAAGTGCTTTAAGATGCCCAGTTCTTAAAATTTTCACACCAGAATCTGAGGAATCAAATCCCCCTACTTTGAAAAAATGGGCGAAAGTACAGTAAATATATTGGTTTATCGATATTTTTCGCCGCTGTACTCAAGCCCTAATTCATTCTACTAAATCCATGACAAACAATAACACCCTCATTTTAATAGACGGCTCATCCTATCTCTATCGTGCCTTTCATGCCGTACCCTCATTCACTAATTATCAAGGCATGCCAACAGGTGCCGCCTATGGCATGACTAACATGCTCAAAAGTCTGTTACATAACTATCAACCCACCTATGCCGCTATCGTCTTTGATGCCAAAGGCAAAACATTTAGAAATGAATTATTTCCCGAATACAAAGCAAACCGCCCACCCATGCCCGATGATTTAGTCGCGCAAATTTCGCTCACATACGAAATGGTACAAGCCTTGGGATTTCCGTTAATCATGGAAAAAGGCGTAGAAGCAGATGATGTTATCGGCACCCTAACCAAACAGGCGCAAGCCGCTGGTATGCACACCTTGATTTTTACCGGCGACAAAGACTTTGCCCAATTAGTCAACGACAGCGTTACGCTCATCGACACCATGAAAAAAACCCGCTTAGACGTGCAAGGCGTGATCGACAAATTTGGTATTCCACCTGAATTAATCGTGGACTATCTCAGTTTAATGGGCGACAGGGTGGATAACGTGCCGGGTGTCAAAAAAGTCGGCCCCAAAACGGCGGTTAAATGGCTCCAAACTTACGGCAATTTAGACACCGTGGTAGAAAATGCCGCCCAAATCAAGGGGAAAATCGGTGAATATTTACGCGACGCTTTACCCAATTTGCCACTGACTCGACGACTATTAACTATCAAATGTGATGTGCCCTTGTCACACACGCCACGGCAATTAAAGTTAAATGCGCCAGATGTCAATAAATTATATCAACTCGGGGGACAGCTTAGGGTTGGACGGGGTTTTTAATGCAACCCCGTCCGTAACGTTAAATTCTGTGTTGTGCTGGACGGGGTTTTTAATTTAATGCAACCCCGTCCGTAACGTTTATGACGAATTCAAACATTACTGTCCTAACATGTCATAAATGACTCGTTCTTTAGGATTGACAGCGATAACTAACTTGTTCGTTAACGTATAATCCACTATGGTGACCAAATCATTTAACACATCATCCGGCACACTACCAAATGCCGCTTTTTCAGCATCGCTCATATCCGCAAATAGTGCTCCAAACATATAGATCGGATTCAAGAAAGAAACCAATAACTTCTGCCCACCTTCTATCGTATTAAACCCAATTTCACAAGGTAAAGCGGTAGCATGATCTAAATAAGCCGTACCAATGGCCATTTTAGCATAATGCGGTGAACAGCTTTCAACCACTTGATTACCACCGGGCATGGGTAACGGAGCATGACGTGCAGAACGCCAACTGGCAGACGGGCTACTTAACAAAGCTAATAATGCCCCTTCTTGCTGACCCGCATTATCTTCACCATGAATTGTCATAGTATTAATCACGGTTTGGGCAATACGCTTGACATCATCACTGGAAAATATCCCCCCATCCTGTTTAGTATAAACATAATGTAAATACGGTGATTGAGCGGATGTATTTTTGATGACGTTCGTAATGTCTTCATTAGAACCGTATGTCGGGCCAATAGCTTCCTGCACTTCCGTAAAGCCAATGCCGCTTTGACTGTCCCAATCTTCCAAAGCAGCTATAACAATCGCACGAATTTCCTTTTTGACTTGCCCAGGCAATGCCATCATAGCATCACTAAAATCAGCATCTGCCATTTGTGGGCCAAATAAAACATCCGTAAAAAACAAGCTAAAAATCCCATTAGGATTCAGCATATTCACTTGAATTTGACCGCCTTCATTATGAACCGCAATCTCACACGGCAATGCAGTCGCATGAATAACGCCATTATCAACAGTCACAGAACCTGTAACCGGTATTGCACCCAATGCTTGACCGGCGTAAGTGCGATTACAAATTTCTACCACTTGAACTTTTTTCATATTAGTGGCTGAAAAAGGTTCACTACTATCAATGGACTGTTGAGAAGGAATACCTAAAATGGCAGATGATAAATCATTCTCAAACGAGTGAGCCGTTGGCTCAGATTCCACCCCCGCAACCACCCAATTACCCCCTTGAATAATATCCGCCCCAAGGGTTTCCGATTCAACATGTGTGGCAATGTAACGGGCAATATTCTTGGCAACTTCCTGTGTACGCGCATAAGTCGCCTTTTCATCAAGTTGTCCAGTCGCATCATAAACGCCAGAAATTGTAGCAACACGCTCGAAAGGGGTAAATGATTCAAAATCATCATCATCATCATCATCATCATTACATCCTGCAATGACTAACAAAATGACAACCCAGATGACATACAAAAAATGCTTGTTTAACATCGTTTTTTACCTCATGAGAATAAATAGGCGATAAATCGCCTACTACGAACTTACCATTCAATGGCATTGATTAGCGGGGCTGGATTCTATCATAGTATTTTGGCAATGCCAAATTATTTGGGTTTTTATGGTTTTTTAACAAAAACTTACCATCAGCGACGACATGAGTCAATCTTGGAATCCACGTTTTGTGCCGGACGGAGTTTGATATCCCCGTAGAACTGACAAGCTACCTCGTGCGCTCAACCAGCAAGCTCATCGAGACTACAAACGAGCGCATACGTGCTACCAACTTTGCCTAAAGGAACAGACTCGACAAATACGCCATAGCGGTTTGGGACGGCTTATGCGGCAACGATGAGGCGCGTGGGATGATAAGCGAAATAAACCAATTGATCAGAGCTGAGCAGGATTGCAACCTGCTCCGCAACGTTTTAACTAAAAATGGTTTATTGGTTCGCATACAGCGTGGGCAATATTCTGTAGCTTAATTCTTTATTTCGTTAATCCCTGTACTTATGTTTACTTTGATGACGGAGAACAATCATCGTTACCACCGCCGCACGGAGTAGAAATCATCAATAGCTATACCCTCTATCGCGGCAAGGATAGCGGCTAATCAAGAAAATGTACCCATTAGAGTCTCTACGCAGCACGAATTATATAGTTATAGTTTATCATCACCTCAGAAACCATTCAGCGAGCCAATGGCGAATGGGGTGAAATTTGCCGTTTTTCCTCACCTTTTCTTCAAGATTGTCTTTACCATGCTTTGAGTCGTGAAATGGTTAACGATCAGGGCACCATTCTTCCCTTGACTCCGCTTCTTAATTTGCCAGCTTTGCTGACAAGGTACAAAGACTATCTCGTTCGCCTCAAAGCGCAAGGTATTAATCCTTGGAAAGAGCAACCCCGCAGAAAAACGGATTCAAAACTGACGGAGGCGGTTGGACACTTTCATCTTTTTAGCTGGCTTAGGGAGGCTGTGGGAGATGATTGTATCGTGAGTCCAGAGTTTCCGGCTGGCAAAGGCGAAGTCGATCTTCATCTACTGTGTGGTCATCAACGGGGCATTATCGAAGTTAAAAGCTTTGTCAAAAACTCTCAAATCAAATCGAATCAAGATCAAGCGGCTGATTATGCCAAGAATTTAGGCCTTGATCGTGTGACGATTGCGCTATTTATTCCAGTGCTTGAAGAGACGGTGCTTGAGCAATTGTCAACGACTGAGGTGGTTAATGGGATTGAGGTGACGGTTGTTGCGATTGGGTGGGTTTGAGATAAACCCTTTAACATTTTGGCTTGAAGAGAGAAATCATATTTTTTAAAAAAATCGGATTTCTTTAGCATGTATTGAAAGCATTAATAAGCTCATGTGTTAATGATAGATATATTGTTAAACACGTTATGTTTTCAATGGTTTGGATGTTTTGCTTGTAGCGTTGATCGGAGGGACTGACGTTGTGCCCGCGTCAAGTTCACTCTGAAGGCACTCAAGCACGTCAAGCGGTGTTTTGCCCTGGCGGAAAACCGCTTGCCGCCACATTACTCAAATTGACCGTTGCCCTTCATGTCCATATTCGCTACCAATCTCTCTGATCTAATAAGAGATGAATAAGCTGATCTTCAAATCGCCTAAGCTAGTTAACCATTAATAAGAGATGAGTCTGGATTAAGTCTCGCCTCGCTTTTAAT
>JBDLJY010000025.1:0-32490 GCA_039714115.1 Pseudomonadota bacterium
GGTTTTTTTTTAACGTAGCTGCTCCGTTCAAAATCCGATTTTTTGAAAAAATAGGATTTTTTTGATATAGATGCTCCGTTAAAAATCCGATTTTGACGTCTTCTCTCCAATAAAATAAATCAGTTGCGGTTTATCATACTGGCATTGACGCTCTGCGTGGGAATGCCTGCCTCGACGCTCCGCGTCGAATTTCTAACCTATAAATTTATTTTGTGTATCCCCAAAGCCTTGATTTGTTATCCACTTGTCCCCATTAATTCTTAAATAACTGATAAATAACTGATAAAAAAATGAAAAAATTACAAAGGAACACTCTCAAAAAAATATTGCTGGAACACTTTAAAGGTAACGTGCCTATTGTTAAAGAGGGCTCTGAAAAAAAAGAGCTTATTTCAGAAATAAAACAAAAATTGAGCACGATAAATGGTTTCGAGCTTTTGAAAACAGATAAGTTAAGATACAATAAACCCGAAGAGGTATGCTGTTTTTACATTTTATCCCCTTCACAAGATTATTCTAACCAATATTTTTGCATGGAATTTTATGACAATAAATTGTACATCAATGTTGGAGATTGGACTAGCTATCCAATTTATCTTATGGAGCAAATCTATACACTTGTCGATAAAATGAATTTGGAATATAAAAGACTTGAGACCAATTCTTTAATAAGACAAAATAAGAAAATAAAAGAGCAAAAGATTAATGAACTTAAATGTAAAGCGATCACTGCAAAAATAAACCAGATCGCGAAAGAAGATAAATTTTACTTTTATATCCACGAAAACACGACAAAAGTCCAACTGCTTGTTCATTTGGCAGGACATGATCATATAGAGATTGATATTCCGTATAGCGAATTTCAAGAGATACTTAAAAATTTACGTGTAACGATTCAAACGATCAGGGATTTACGCGATTCTTCTGGAATCTATTTTAAAATAGGAGAGAGTAAGTATGATCCTGAATGGAGCTATTATGATTGAGATTTTGGGGAATGATACGACTGATTAAAGTATAGAATATGATGCCAAATAATGAATTAATGGAACTAGAAGAGGAAGTTGAAGAATTTGATGTCGCTTCAGAAAATATCGTTTCTCCCTTTGATCCTAAAGATATTGATATTGCTATCGAACAAAATAGTTTATCAACGATTATTGGCATGATTGAAGATGATGCCATTGATATGAATACAGAATTTCAAAGGAGCGGTAATTTATGGTCTCAATCCGTCATGAGCAGGCTCATCGAATCAATTTTATTGCGCTTGCCTTTGCCCGTCTTTTATTTTGACGCATCTGATGATAATAGATGGCTCATTGTTGATGGCTTACAACGGCTTTCGACATTTAAACGCTTTATGATTGATCACGATTTAACCTTACAGGGTTTAGAGATACTGACTGATCTCAATGGTAAAACTTATGAACAATTAAGCCATATTCTCCAAAGAAAAATGGCACGTTATCAAGTCACCACCTATTTGATCAAACCGGGAACGCCAAAAAGAGTGAAATATGATATTTTTCGGCGAATCAATACCGGTGGGCTTATTTTAACCACACAAGAAATACGTCATGTACTTAACCATGGACAATCAACCGATTATCTTAACAAATTGGTTGAAGATAGTCGCTTTACCAAGATTATTCGTCTTAATGACAATCGAATGCAAGCGCGTGAATTAATTTTGCGTTATTTAGCTTTTTCCATGACACCTTATCAAAAATATAAGAACCCCAATTTTACGTTGTTTCTTGATAAAGCCATGGAAAATTTAGCCTTTCTCAGTCAGGCACAACGAGAACAGTTTGAAAATAATCTTTGGAAAGCATTGCAAGTTTGCCAGGCATTATTTGGTGAACATATTTTTAGTAAATCAATCCTTGATGGTCATAAAAGACAAAACGGTGCATTATTTGAAGTGTGGACTGTACTCATTGGACCATTGAGTGATAGCGACATTACACGTTTATTGTTATCAAAATCTCAGCTCATTGAAGAATTCAAATTGTTGTTGAAAACCGATGATAATTTTTTTAAATCAGTCTCTCGCTCAACTTTGAGCAAAAAGCTGGTGATAAAAAGATTTGAAACCATTGAATCGCTGATTAAAAAATATACCTCATGATCACGAATATTTACTTACAAAACTTCAAAGCTTTTTCTGAAGCTGAAATACCGCCCTGCCAAATCAATATTTTCACTGGTTTGAATGGCATGGGTAAATCTATACTTAGATAATTATTACCTCAAAATGGCAACCAGTAGCGGCAAAACTAAAGTCATGGCATTGGCTATCGTCTGGCAATATTTTAATGTGGTGCGTGAATATTTCTGGATAGCTAAGTACAGAATCAAGAATTTTATGGTATTTTAACTACAGGGATTAATCAAACGGCAGGGAGAAGTAAAAACAGATTTTAAAGGGTTTTTTGACATTATAAGATACTATTTTTACGTTTTTTATTGAGTTAAAATACAATTGGCTCTATTTTTTCTTTAGCGGAGAATTTAATCGTGACAGAACTCTCTTGGCAAGGCAAATATAACAAGGATGGCAAAAAAAATGCTCCGTATTGCCTTACCCTTTCAAACCATTGAAACCGTCAATGAATCGGCGCATATGCGTCAACAAAATTATGAGTTATTTGCTCAAGGCAAACCGACTGAGTGGCGCAATCGCTTGATTTTGGGTGATAAAAAATATGTGTTGCCGGCATTATTACCCGAATTTGCGGGCAAAATTAATCTGATTTATATTGATCCGCCCTTTGATACGGGAGCCTATTTTTCGTTGAGGAGACTTTAGCTTCACCCGCACAATCCGACAGAAACCGCCACCCGTTTTGTTAAACAACCGAGTATCATTGAGCAAAAGGCTTATCGGGATACGTGGGGCAAGGGGCTAGACTCTTATTTGCAGTGGTTTTATGAAACGGCGTTGTTATTGCGGGAGTTGTTGGCGGAGGATGGGAGTATTTATGTGCATTTGGATTGGCATGTGGCACATTATGCTAAAGCTATCTTGGATGAAGTATTTGGGTATGATAATTTTTTGAACGAGGTGGTTTGGTTTTATAAAACCGGTGGTGCTTCAAAGGATAGATGGGCACGTAAGCACGATAATATTTTCTTTTACACAAAGAAAGAAGGTACTCAAAGATTTAACTTACAAACCGAAAAATCTTACATGATGCCAGAGAGACTTTTAGAACGCATCATCAAAGCCTCATCCAACAAAGGCGATTTAGTTTTAGACTGCTTTTGTGGTAGCGGCACCACCCCTGCCGTCGCAGAAAAATTAGAACGCCGTTGGATTGCCTGTGATTTAGGCCGTTTTGCCATTCACACCACCCGCAAACGCCTATTAAGCAATCCCGATGTCAAACCATTTATCGTCCAAAACTTAGGTAAATATGAGCGGCAACATTGGATGAGTAGCGAATTTACCAATCCCCAAGATCGCATCACCCAAGAAAAAAGTTATCGGCAATTTATTTTAAATCTCTATCATGCCGATAAAATTGACGGTTATACTTGGTTGCACGGTGTTAAAAAAGGGCGCATGGTGCATATTGGCTCTGTTGACGCGCCCGTTGCCCTCGGTGATGTGAAAAACATTGTGCAAGAACTCTGGAAAAAGGGTGGCAATAATGGTTTGGATATTTTGGGCAGGGAATTTGCCTTTGAACTCAATGAAACAGCCCGCCAGTTTGCCGCCGCCAATAAAGTCGATTTGAAGTTTAAAAAAATTCCCCGTGAAGTGTTAGATAAACGCGCTGTTGATCAAGGCGATATTAGCTTTTTTGAACTCGCCGCTCTTGATGTCAGTGCCAAAGTCAATAAAAAACATCAACGCTTAACCCTCACGCTGAACAATTTTATTGTGCTACCCGATGATGTCCCCAAAGACGTGATGCAAGCCATTACCCATTGGAGTCAATGGATTGACTACTGGGCTGTGGATTTTAATTATCACGATGACACCTTTCATAATGAATGGCAAAGCTATCGTACCAAGAAAAAGCCAGAGATTGATTTAAGCGTTGCTCATTATTATCAAGAAAAGGGGACTTATACGGTTGTTGTGAAAGTGATTGATATTTTGGGGAATGATACCACTAAATTGTTGGAGATTAAGATATGAAAATTGAATCGATCTTATTAAAAAATTTCAAAACGTTCCAATCTGCGGAACTCAAGGATATACCCACGATGTGTGTCATTGTCGGAGCCAATGGCAGTGGCAAATCGACTTTATTTGAAGTGTTTAATTTTCTAAAAGATGCCATGAAAGACAATGTACAAAAGGCATTAAGTAAACGCGGAGGCTTTAGAGAAGTAGTGAGTCGTGGACATGAAAACGAACCCATTGAATTAACAATTCAGTTTCGTATGCAGGTTGCCGAGGTACAAAGATTAGTGACATACCAATTACAAATCACGCTCAAAAACAACAAACCCATCATTAAACGAGAAATTCTCCGTTATAAGCGGGGGGCTCACGGCTCTCCCTATCATTTTTTGGATTTTCGGAATGGAAAAGGGTATGCCATTACCAATGAGGAAGATTTTGACAAACCAGACGAACAATTAGATCGTGAAGAACAAACTTTAGATTCTCCGAATATTCTTGCCATTAAAGGTTTGGGACAATTTAAGCGATTTAAAGCGGCGACTGCTTTTAGACAACTGATTGAAAATTGGCATATTTCTGATTTTCATATCAACCAAGCGCGACAAATACAGGATGATAGCTATGCTGAACATTTATCTCGTGAAGGTGAGAATTTATCTATAGTCGCACAATTTCTCTATGAAGAACACCGAAATATTTTTGATCAAATACTGAAAAAGCTATCTGATCGTGTGCCGGGCATTGAAAGCGTGAGAGCAAAAACCACAGAAGAAGGACGAGTACTGCTCAAATTCCAAGATAGTGCCTTCAAAGATCCATTTTTAGCCCGCTATGTTTCAGATGGGACAATTAAAATGTTTGCCTATTTGATATTGTTACATGATCCGTCGCCACACCCATTATTGTGTGTTGAAGAACCAGAAAATCAATTATATCCACATTTGCTTTATGAACTTGCGGAGGAATTTCGCTTATATTCACAACGTGGTGGACAAGCTCTCGTTTCTTCACATTCGCCGGATTTTCTCAATGCGGTCAAATTGGAGGAAGTCTTTTGGTTAATAAAAAATAAGGGTTACACAACCATCAAACGCGCCAAGGATGATGAACAAATTGCCGCTTTCATGGCCGAAGGCGATCAAATGGGGTATTTATGGAAACAAGGTTTTTTTGAAGGAGTTGATCCACAATGAAACATATCGTTTTTTTACTAGAAGAACTTTCTGCAAAGGAAATGTTAAAAGGTTTATTTCCTCGATTAGCACCCGAGATAAGTTACCGTTGTATCCTATTTGAAGGTAAACAGGATTTAGATAAAAACGTGGCCAAAAAAATACGTGCTTATCGTGTGCCTGATAGTATGTTTATTGTGTTACGGGATCAAGATGCGGGGGATTGTCATAAAATTAAGCAGAACTTGCTTGAACTTTGTAAAAAATATGATAACCGTGAAAAAGATATTTTGGTTCGTATCGCTTGTAGAGAAATGGAAAGCTGGTATTTAGCAGATTTAAAGGCTGTCGAACAAGGGTTAAACATACCGGGGCTTGCTAAACACCAAAACGGTAAAAAATATCGTTCCCCTGATTATTTACACTCACCCTCAAAAGAATTAGAAACGCTAACAAAACACCACTATCAAAAAGTATCAGGTTCCAGAAACATCGGTCGATATTTGGACTTAACGAATAAAAGATCAAATAGCTTTCGAGTATTTATCGAAGGAATTAGGAAAATATTAGACAAGAATTAAAATTCTATACCAAGAAAATCCACCACCACCCACCCCGATCTCCTCAACATTCAAGAACGAGTCTCCACTGCCCCCTGCGTACCCGCCCTACGCGAGCTTGTAAAAACATGGCGAAAAGGTGGTTATAAAGGTGCAACAAAAACCACTAATGAATTATTAAATTATTGGTTTTACACCGATCACCATTTACCAACTGGCGGACAATTTCGCTATCACCAAGCCCAACAAGAAGCGATTGAAACCTTAATTTATGTCTATGAAATAGTTAAAGCGCGTCGCCGTCAAACATTGCTACAAAAATTTGCATTAAATACCAAAGACTTACATTTACCACCTTATGATGAATTTGCGCGTTATTGCCTCAAAATGGCAACCGGTAGCGGCAAAACTAAAGTCATGGCATTGGCTCTCGTCTGGCAATACTTTAATGCGGTGCGTGAAAATGACGAACAATACGCCAAAACATTTTTAGTGCTGGCACCCAATGTCATTGTGTTTGAACGCCTCAAAGAAGATTTTGCTAACGGCAATATTTTTCGTACCGATCCCTTATTTCCTAGACATTTTAAGCTATTTTGGGAGATGGAATGTTATATGCGTGGCGATGCTCAACGCACCCATAGCGACGGCGCGTTATTGGTAGTCGCCATAATTATCGAGAGCGCGTTGATATTATTGGCAATCAAGCCTTCTTAAAGTTTGTTGAAGACTTAGAAAAAATTGAAGGGCTTAAATTAGACACTTTTCAACTGGGTAAAGACAAACTCAAAAAACTCCAGAAGAAGTCATCGGTTATTATGCCCGCTTGATTGCCCAACATATCAAATTACCCTCCCAATTTGCCGCCCTTGCCCCTAAAATCCAAGAATTTTTTTGCATTAAAGCCTTTGGAAAAGAGATCAACTTATATGATGGTGCGGTGATTCAAGCCATGTCAACCAATCTTGCCAGTTATATTATCACACTATTACCCGGATTTTGTGGTTAAACGACAAGACGGGCAACATTGGTTAATTGAGACAAAAGGGCGAGAAGATATCGAAGTCAAATTAAAAGATGAGGCAGCAACTTATTGGTGTAAAAACGCAACTCACTTATGTCAAGTGACATGGGATTATTTGAAAGTGCCACAAAATGAATTTGACAAATTGCAACCGTCTGATTTTGAAGAACTGCGTATCGGTTTACAACGACAAATCTAAGCTTGTCCCTCGCGTTAGCGAGGGATCTGCTTTAGATGGGCTCTTATATTAAAAAATCCCTGTAGTTCATGGGAGAGTCATGGTTATTGAACTTGTTTTTCGCACTCTGCGAAAATAAAGTCTAAATTACCCAAAATTTTTTGTGGCTCAGAAATCGAATAGGAAAGGAGATGTTTGGTAAAAATATTTGTCTCAAGTTTGCCAAATTCCCAACTCAGCCCCGTTGAAACTATGCCATACACGGTCAATTTTTCATCTTGGTTTAGCTTTTGGCAAGCGATCATTTCTGCGAGACATTGGCCCCAACCGCCTTCAAAATCTTGCTTTTTAGCTTCAACAACAGCTAAAACTGGCGTATTGATCAATTTGTTAATCACCTCATCACGCCAAGCGGAGACAAAGTAATCAGGCTCTCCAGACAATTCATCGTCATAAGTGAGCGTCTGATGAGACCAAAGCTTCAATTTTTTATGATGAGCTTTCCATGCCAGTTGCAGAAAGGGGAAAATAAAACTTTCGCTGAAAAAAAATTCATTTTCATCAACAGCTTGGGTTTCCAATGAAAAATTGATGTTTTCTATAAACCATGCAGGGCTCTCAATTGGCACATCAGGCATAAATCTTTCTGGCCTTATTTTAAGCGGATACTGTCGAATGACTTGCTTGATACTTTTGAAATTGCTAAATGCCATTGTCTTTCTCCATTAATGCGCGACTAGCGTCGAGGTTTTGAAAACATCGACGCTAAGCCTTTTGCTATTGTTCTGTGTCAGATGAAAACCTTATCCTATCCATGTCTAAATCAAACGTGATCGTTCCGGGTTTTTGCATCAAGTAAACATCAAATTTTTATTAGCCTTCTAAGATTATTTTCAGCATGCGGCGAATGGGTTCTGCGGCTCCCCACAGTAGTTGATCACCCACAGTGAAGGCAGTGATGTATTCCGGGCCAAGATTCATTTTACGGATACGCCCAACTGGAATGCTCAAAGTCCCTGATGTCTTCATCGGAGAGAGTTCCTGAATCGTCACTTCTTTTTCATTTGGAATCACTTTCACCCACTCATTATGTCCCGCGATGATTTCCTCTATTTCCTGCACCGGCATATCTTTTTTCAGCTTAATGGTGAATCCTTGAGAGTGGCAACGCATGGAGCCAATACGCACACATTGTCCATCAACGGGAATCATTTCTGCATTCCCCAGAATTTTGTTGGTTTCAACCATGCCTTTCCATTCTTCTTTGGTTTGCCCATTGTCCATCGGCTTATCAATCCAAGGGATTAAGCTACCGGCTAATGGCACTCCCCAATTGGTCTTGGTTAGCCCATCGTCATTGAGCTTAGCAGTGACTTTGGTATCAATATCGAGAATGGCGGAAGCAGGATCGGCTAATAAGTCTTTGACTTCGGCTTCTAGCTCGCCCATCTGTGTCAGCAATTCACGCATGTTCTTCGCACCTGCGCCACTGGCTGCCTGATAAGTCATGGAGCTGATCCACTCCACCAAGCCTTTCTCAAACAAGCCTCCCAATGCCAGCATCATCAGCGATACAGTGCAATTACCTCCAATATAATTTTTGATGCCGTTTTCCAGTCCTTTGTCGATGACGTTGCGATTCACCGGGTCCAGCACAATAATGCTGTCGTCGGCCATACGCAGGGTTGATGCGGCATCAATCCAATAACCATCCCAACGGGCACGGAGTTTTTCATAGACTGCCGTCGTATAACTCCCACCCTGACAGGAGAGAATAATGTCCATCTCTGCCAGTTGATCGATATTCATGGCATCGGAAAGCGGTTTGGCACCTGCACCAACATCTGGGCCGGTTTGGCCCGCCTGTGATGTAGTAAAAAAGATCGGTTCAAACCCTTGAAAATCATTTTCGGCACGCATCCGTTCCATCAAAACAGAGCCTACCATTCCACGCCATCCGACAATTCCTACTTTGAGCATTTCAAACTCCTACGTTTAATGTTAAGTAAACCCGCTCGCAAATGAGTGGAGATTATAGCACAGCAGAGGTGTAGGCGATTTATCGCCTATTTGTGTTTTGCTCAAATCTTACCGGATTGAGTCTTGACATTGATAACTTAAAGGCATTTTTTATGAGTTTAACTACTTTTGAAAGTCAACTGTTACCTGAGGGCTATTTGTATTGTCCCAAAGAATTTGCGAAATCAAAAAACGCACGTTTTTTAGTCTATGTCGTTTTTGAAGACACTGACATAGAAGCCACTGATCACGAAGTTCAAATGTCTGCTCTTTCAGATATTTCAACTGACTTTCTTTCTCAAGAAGAACTTCAGTATTATCTCAACCCCGTGTCTTCGCCCTGAAACGTTTCGGACGGGGTTGCAAACCCCGTCCGGCAGCGGAGTATAGCCCCGTAGCCGAGTCGGCAACTTTGTAAAACCGCCTCGGTGGAGGGTTCTTCCAGCAAAAACTCAATGTGCATCAACGTGGACCACCATTGTTAGTCAGAGGATCGCCTACCTCAAAATATCCCTCTATCCACAATTGCCCCAACAGCGCTCCTGCCGCTATAAATTCCTTGATACCAAGCATATCTGAAGCACGGCGGGCTTGAGTCAAACCCAGTTCATCCCGATACAATACCCACAATTCTTCTGGACGTAAGCCATTGACAAAAAACGGCGAATGGGTAGTCACCATAAATTGTGTTTGCGCCGTGGCATTGCGACATTCTTCGCACAATTCAGCTAACAGGCGCGGGTGCAAGTGGTTTTCAGGTCCTTCAATGCCGATGAATTGCAACGGCTCAGGATTGTATAGCAGCATGAGATAAGCGAGCATTTTTAATGTACCGTCCGAAACATATTTAGCCAATACCGGCTGCTCAAAGGGTCAATGCCATTAAGTTAAGACAAACCTGACAGGTGTCAAAAACCTGTCAGGTTAATTTTTCCTTTAATTTACAATGACCTGCCATGTTTTGGATACCTGGCAGGTCTTATTTGGCGGCTTAACTTAATGGCATTGGCTCAAAGGGTGCGTCTTTGACCCGCAGCAACAGCCGGCCATCAGTTAAGATATCAGTGTCCACTCGCTCTATACGTGGTACGCTGCGACGCAGACGGTCTATAATATTATCCAAACGTTGCGGATATTGCTCGCGGAAATATTGAATCACATTGGGCAGATTGTCACCGGTATTAAATGGCCTCAATTACAATTTCAGTTTAGAGGAGTCCAAGATTTATCTTGGACGTCCAATTCAAGCCGCACACCAAGATTAACTCTCCAGTTTGGACTCAGAATACATGGGTAACTGTGAGTTCCGGTAGATTAGGGTGAGTAAAACTCAGGATGGGTGCCGGAATACGATTATGTTTAATGTCTGGTGGAATGTGTTTATGATGAGGATGGGTACTTGCTAAAACCAGCGTCGAACTCAATGCCATTAAGTTAAGGATAACTGATTGATTTTTTAAGCAAGCAAATCCATTTTGTCCGAATCGGATTTTTTTTTGCTATGCCAAGCTCCGTCAAAAATCAGATTTTTTTTTGCATGGACGCTCCGTCAAAAATCAGATTTTTTGAAAAAATCGGATTTTTTTTGCATGGACGCTCCGTCAAAAATCAGATTTTTTTTTGCAATTTTTTTTAAAATCAATAATTTGTCCTTAACTTAATGGCATTGAGCGTCGAACTACGCACCGACGGAAATTGTTCTGCGAGTGTGTATAAAAATAATTCGTAATCTTCAGGGGTTCGGTTAAAGTGGGCGTTTGGCGTTGAATTTGTTGAACGGCGTGAATATCTAATAAAATATTTCTGAGGTTCATAATTCATTTTTATCATAGTGTGGTTTAGGCGATAAATCGCCTACACCTCGGCGGTTCTGGCATTGACGCGCCAGCGTCCTCTCACTCGACGCCGGCGCGTGGGAACGATAAAAACCTGCGGGGTGTGGGTACTTAACTTCACCAAGAAAAGCGAGAAGGCTGAGGACTTCCTTTTTCTTCAAGGTTTGGTGCTTTTTCAATTTCTTGCATAATCTTCTGCACTATTATAGAATCCGTCAAATCCAAGCCTTCACTGTCACACAGACTCTCACAATCTCTCTCGCCGTCCAATATCCGACGAATAGTGGTAGCGAGCTTACTCCAACCCTTCTTCTCCCGCTGTTGCAACATAGACTCCAGTTGCCCCCGAAGCTCAGGGTGGCTAACGGTGGCAACCACCGCCTCAACGAATTGCTCATGTTGCCGTAATTCATTTTGTCCCTCAGCAGTATTCGCTTTAGCCTCTCGTGCCAAGCGGCGGTAGGTTTGAGCTTGGATGGCATCGTGTTGCTTTTCGGCAATGTTTGCCAAGAGTTTGTAAGTTTTCCAAATTTCCGCTACATTTGGTTCAAGGGTTTTGTCAATGGCTAAACCAGCCTCTGCCAGTTCCCGTGCTTCTTCAAGGCTTTCGGGTTGATTGTATAGCCTTTGAGCGATATTTCTATAAGCTATTGAAGCACTTAACCAATTCTCTGCCGCCTTGTATCCTTCAATCGCCTTGCGATAACCATTTTCAGCATCAGTCATATTGCCAGCTTTTTGACTAGCTTGGGCGAATTGATCCCAATTTTGGGCAGCGCCAGCTAAGTCATCATGCTCCTCAAACAGCTTTGCCGCTTTTTGATAAGCCTCAGCCGCTGCTTTCCAGTGTTTGGCTTTTTGGTACACCGTCCCTAAGTTATGCCATGATTTAGCCTCCAATTTGAGTTTATTTAACGGCTCTACCCGCTTCAACGCTTCGCGGTGGTATCGCTCTGCCTTTGGCAGATTACCTTCTAACATCTCCAAAGTACCCAGTTGATCTTGTATGACGACTTCATTCTCCGTATCTCCAATGTCCTTCATAACGGGCAAAGCCGCCTCATAAGCCTCTTTCGCTCCGCTATACTCGCCCTTCTCTTTTAACGCAGCCCCCAAATAACTCTGCATATAGCCGGTTTCTTGCCGGACTTCTGGGGAATCTTCCAACTCTTGCAATTCCTCCAATGCTTGTTGAAAGTGCTCCGCGCCTTCATCGACTTGTTCCTGTTCAGCCATGCAACGCCCCAACCACCCCAAGGCGACGCAACGATCATAACTGGCGGTCTCCCCCAACTGATCTCGGATTTCCTGAAACCTCGCCTGTGCTTCTTGATAGCGGTTAGCGGAGTAAAGTTGCTCAGCCTGTTCAGAATGGGCACTAAACCACTCTTGGGACTTTGTCGGTGAAGTTGCCCTTTTATCGGGGAGTGCTATCATCAACTGTTCACTGGTTAAGCCAAAGTCAACAAGGAATGATTTGACCTTATCAACAAACTTCAGGCTCCAATCTGTTTCTCTATCCAAGGCACCAGACAGCGCATGTAGCAAATTAGGCAATTCTCTTTGCTCAATGACACGAGCTTGGTAAGGATTCTTGTTATCTTCATCGTACAAAAAGTCAGAAAATTCGTAATAGCCCTGACAATAACGCTCTTTCAACGCCTGTTGCTCTTTTGAGGGCAGCCGCGCCCACAGTCGGGGAACGATGGCAGGATGGATTTTGAGATAAGGCACCGTCACGCCTTCCAAGTTTTCAGCCTGAATGATCCCACTGGCTTCTAAGCTTTGGCGTAGCGTTTGCCAGAGCGCTTGGGGGATGTTAATGATGCCTTGTAAAACGTTTTCAAATGCGCCATCAGGAAATACTCCTAACTTCAACAAGTAGGGCCGCATTTGCGGATCTAACTTTTCCAATAACAAATTGAGCGAAGCTTGTAGCGACTTCTCAGATTGAGCCATATCTGCGGGTAATTCCCTTAACAAGCTATCTAAACGCTCACTCAATGCGCTGATGCTATCGTTTTTGAGTTGAAACGCTAACATCTTGATAGATAAGGGATGATAGTTCAGTTTCTGAAACAATTCTTCCACCGCAGCCCGTTTTGGCATACCATAGGCGGGCATAGGCGGCAATATCATCAAGGCTTCAAAATAGCGTATCGCCTCTTGTTCATCCAAGTTATCAAGTGAAAATTGACAATGTCTCATGCCGGTTTTGAGAAAACCAGGATGACGAATAGAAGGGAGGCGCGTCGTGATGATCACGCCGCTTTGGCCGGCTTCTGACCATTTTTTAGCAGTATCAAGGAATTTTTGTAAGGGCTCCTCTTTTGTAGCTTCTGCCTCATCAGTGGGCGTGTGGTTTTCTTCCTTATCCTTATTAAGAAAGAAAGTGTTATCCTCTTCCTTAACCTTAATTTTTTCGCTTTTTTCCGAATCAAAGGAAAAGTCGTCAGGGAGGATACTGTTTTGTTTACCCTCATCATCCGTTGGCTCCTGCTGCTCTTCTAATAAAAAGGCGTTTTTTTCACCTTCATCATCAAGAAGGAGCCGTTCCGGTTCAACCTTAGGCGGAGGGGGAGGCGCATTAATGGAAAAGGCCTTAAGAGGTATTTCATCAGAAACAGAAGGCATCTCAGGCTGAGGATTAGGATTAGGATTAGGATTAGGGCGATGAGTTGTTTTTCCCAAGGCATCTACATTATCGAAAATCAATAAAGTCGGCACCCGGCGCAAGACAGCAGTCACAGCGTCTGCATCTAACAGATTTTTATGCAACACCTCTGCTATCGCGCTCACTGCTACGCTGACGGGATCAAGCCCTTGATAATTGGCATAATCCACAAACACGACGTGCTTAAATCGCCCAGTATCGTGCAGCCAACGGCCAGCTTCTTGCGCTAAACAAGTCTTACCTTGTCCCCCTAAACCATTGAGAGTGATACGCCGCGTACCACGCATAAAGCAGCGATCAATCTGCCACAATTCACGCTGTTGCCCAAAAAATCCGGGTGCTTGTCGCTTGGGCAAGTTGCTTGAAGTTAACCGATTTTTTTGAAGTGATTGGATTTCTTCAGGCGAAATTTGGGACAATAAAGCCATATCTTGTCCGCGCTGATAGAAGGCGGGTAAAAACCAGTCATACAAATGAATTTTAATCCGATCTTTCCGACGCTGAATTTCGCGCCGTTCGGTTTCTTGATACAAAGTCAGACGAGCGGCATCCAAAGCCACGCCAATTCTATGCCCTTGCGCCAATCCTTCATAAAACGTCTCAAAGAATTTTTGCGTGGCTGGTGCCAACATTGATGCGCTCATTGTTAACACAAAAGGCGTGCCCATTGTGGTCAAATGAGCAGCCACGTCTGATTGACAACCTGATAATATCACTAAAGGGACTTGATTGAGCTGCTCAGCTAAGGAGGAGGCGGGGACTAACTGCTTTTCAGCATTGTCATTTTCAAACAACAAATGACTCATGTTGACGGCATATGCTGGCGGCGTTTCAAAGCCAGCGTTTTGATCATTCTGGCAGTGTCCGTCAAAATGTAAAATGTCAACCTGGGGTAAGTCTTTATTTTCTAAGCGGTCGCGCAAATTTTTCAAAGTCGCGGGGCGCAAAAATTCTACTGTTACCCGGTTTAAGGCACTTTTGTCCAAAGCATTTAACGCCGCTGAGGCGTTGGCGCGGGGATCAGTAAAACTAGCATTGCTGGGACGACTGACCACAAATAATAGGTGCAATTGCTGTTTAGGATTGATTTGAAAAGTTTTTCTATCTTCGAGGCCCGGCAGACGGCGACGGATCGAAATCCGGGGGACTTCACAAATCAAGAAATTACCGCCCTTGATGGAATGGTGCATTAATTCCCAAGGTAAGGATAAAATAGCGGGATGCTTAGCAGTAATGGTGACTAAACGACCTAGGTCCTTGTGATTTTGAAATTTTTTAAAGAGACCATGGGCTGCCCGTTTAGAAAAGACCTGATTAAATAATGCCTTACCCCACACTGGCAATTTTTTGACAGTCCGCTCCGCAGTGTCAAAGTCTATCTCGGCACTGTATGGGGTGACGTATTTTTCTAAATACCAACGGATTTGTTGATAATCTTTGTCGGAAAACGGATAGGTGAAATCTAATAATTCCGTTTCTTCATGCTTATTGTCACCAATTAAGCTGATGCTGACATGTTGGGGGTCTGGAAAATAGAGATTGAGTTCTAGGGGCATTTGTTTGTTCCTTTTCTTGATTTAAGACCTTGCGGGGTCAAACCCAGCTGTATTTTTATTTTTTTATTATACCAAACTTTTATATAATTTTGCAAACTTTTATTTATCTTATCTAATTTTGGTTTTGTGCATATGAAAAATTTATGGAATAATGACGAAGCGGCTAAATGCCAAAACGATTTACTAGCGTTACGAGTGTACACATCTAGGCTGTTAGGCCAAGCACCCGCATTAGTGCTGCACGGTGGCGGCAATACCTCGGTCAAAGCCAATACAAGCAACCTTTTTGGAGAAACCGAAGAATTATTATATGTTAAAGGTAGCGGCTGGGACTTAGCAAGCATTGAAGCAGCCGGTTTTGCGCCCGTCAAACTGGATGTTTTAAAAAAAATGGCTATGTTGGATCAATTGAGCGACACCGAAATGGTGCGTGTTCAGCGATCCGCGATGACCGATCCCAGTGCCCCCAATC
Source organism: Pseudomonadota bacterium (assembly GCA_039714115.1). Classification (GTDB taxonomy): domain Bacteria; phylum Pseudomonadota; class Gammaproteobacteria; order Beggiatoales; family Beggiatoaceae; genus Thiomargarita. Next base: position 15,635 of record JBDLJY010000025.1, read on the forward strand.
CCTCCGTAGAAGCAATTTTACACGCTATCATCCCTTTTAGGTATGTCGATCATACCCACGCCGATGCGGTTGTCACGATTACCAATACAGAAAATGGGGCAGAGCGGATTCGTCAAATCTATGGCAAGCGTGTACTCATTGTGCCCTACGTCATGCCCGGATTTATTCTGGCTAAAAAAATTTCTGAAATGACGCAGACTCTCGACTGGGCACCACTGGAAGGGATGATTTTAATGAATCATGGCGTTTTCACGTTTGGTGACGATGCTAAAACCAGCTATGAGCGGATGATTCAATTAGTCACGGAAGCGGAAAATTATCTTCAAAGCCAAGGCGCAGTCATTGCACCGCCTACCAGCGCAGCGGCGAAAGAAAATCTCTTAGAACTGGCGCGTATCCGCAAAAGCGTTTGTGACATCAAAGGGGCAGCGATGTTCGCCAAGTTGGACACTATACCAGAATCGATCAATTTTTCCAATAGGGCAGATGTTGCGTCCATGGGCCCATTAACGCCTGATCATGTGATTCGCACTAAATCCATACCCGTTATCTTTGGAGAAAACCCTGACGAGGATATAGCCCATTATGCCAAAGCCTATTGTGAATACTTTGAGCGTAACACCAATGGACAACTTACGCGCCTAAACCCAGCCCCCTGTTGGGCGATTTGGCCGGGATTTGGCCTTATCAGTTTTGGTCGTAGTATAAAAGAGGCGCAAATTATCTCCGACATCAAGGATCATACGATTCATGCCATTCAGTTAGCAGAACAACTGGGCGGATGGAAAGCCTTGCCAGAATCTGACATTTTCGACATGGAATACTGGGAACTGGAACAGGCGAAACTCCGTAAAGGGAGCAGTTCTCCGGCTTTACAAGGCAAGATTGCATTAGTCACGGGTGCAGCCAGTGGCATTGGACGCGCCTGTGTAGAAGCCCTACATGCCCAAGGCGCAGCCGTTGTCGCTTTGGATTTGGATCCCTCCATCACCACGCTGTTTGATAAAAAAGAAATTTTAGGCGTGGTGTGTGATGTCACGCTTGATGAGAGTATTCAAGCAGCGGTTGAAACGGGCATTCGCCATTTTGGTGGCCTAGATATTTTAATCAGCAATGCTGGGAATTTTCCCGCCAGTGAAAAAATTGCAGCTCTAAATCCAAAAACTTGGGATGACAGTCTGGCACTCAATTTAACGAGCCATCAGCGGCTCTTAAAAACGTGTACACCCTATTTAGCGATGGGCATTGATGCGGCAGTGATTATGATTGCCTCCAAAAATGTACCCGCACCGGGGCCAGGGGCATCAGCCTACTCCGTTGCCAAGGCAGGGCAAACTCAATTGGCGCGTGTGGCGGCTTTAGAATTGGGTGCCTTTGGGGTACGGATCAATATCATTCATCCAAACGCAGTTTTTGATACCGCACTTTGGACAAGCGAAGTGTTGGAAAAACGGGCCAAACATTATGGCATGAGTGTGGAGGAGTACAAAACTAATAATGTCTTAAAAACGGAAGTGACTTCAAAAGATGTTGCAGTGTTGGCTTGTGCGATGGCTGGGCCGATTTTTGCTAAAACTACCGGTGCTCAGGTGCCTATTGATGGGGGGAATGAGAGAGTGATTTAATTTAAAGTGTTTTGGAGTCCAAGATTTATCTTGGACTCCGAATACTACGTTAGCTTTCAGAGAAACTTTTCATAAAAAGCGCCCGGTGAATATCACCCAAACTGACCATCCCAACCAGTTTGTCCCCATCGGCAACAGGAATACGCCGAAAATGGTACCTCGCCATGACCGATACCGCCTTTAAAATAGGTGTATCAGGACGAACCGTGAGAGTTTTGTGACTCATCAGATCGGCAGTTTTCAGCTCTAGGACTTTTTTATACTCGGGTTCCATCCCTTCAAAGTCGAGACTCGACATGCCCCCCATGACATCCTTAATCTCTGGAAACAAATAACGCAAAACGTCTTGCTCAGCGATAACGCCAACCAGTTTGTCATCGCCATCAACCACGGGTAAACCGCTAAAGCGATTAAGACACATGAGAGAGGCAACTTCTTGTAGGCTGGTTTCAGGGCTGACAGTCTTAACGGCACGGGTCATAATTTCTTTTACAAGCATAGGTGTTTCCTTTATTACAAATAAATCATAATTTGATGAAATTCTGTTGCGTACATGTTGATGACAAGAAACAAGATACGCTATCTTGAAAATAAGTCAACTGCCGTTACCAAGGCATAAAACCGTTAACAAACGACACGGGACGTGAAACATTCGACATCGTCTGGTTCATAAATGTCAAATCACGCCGCATTTGGTCGGTGGTTGCCCTTAACACACGCATTGAATGGTCCATATTTTGCATTGAATCGTCCATCATCGCAATGGATTGATCCATACTCCCGATGGACTTATCCATACTCCCAATGGATTGATCCATATGCGCCATTGATACATCCATATGTGTCATCATCTTATCCATGTGCGCCATCGACTGCACCATCGCTGCCATTGACTTATCCATCGCATTGACATGTTGTAGCATAGATGGCAACGTATCCAGTTTGCCTGAGATGTCACTTATGGTGCGTGTCATAATTTGAACTTGTCCCGACATGATTTGGATTTCTTCTGATAAGATAACAATACTATTGGTCATAGTTTCCATGTGTTCCCCCATCTGAGAATCCATGCTACGTGCCATAGAGGACATGTCATTCGTTAGGCTGTAAATCAGGAAAAACCCATAACCAGCCAGTACCACAAAGGCAAACATAGCGGGATAAACAATGATCTCCCAACGTCGCGTACTTTGCTGGAAATTGGTGACAAATTGCTCCATCTGCCCTGAAGAGATGGCAGCACCACACTCCATCATTTGTGGGGTCTGTGGATAAGAGGAAGATGGAACGGGTTGATCTGTGGAAGTCGTCGTCATAATGGGTACTCCTTGGGGATTATAACCATTCTTTTGTCCTTCAGTTCTATTTGCCAACTTGAGATGTTATTTAGTAAGCCGGTTTATATATTAGCATATTCTAATATAGATAGAAAAACTTGTCATTTCAATTATCAATCCGTTATCATAAAAGCAAATTACCTTAGACCTAAAAATAATACACTGTTTAATATTATTGGCATTAAATCTAAAAATACAACATTATTTATCTATGGGGAAAAATAATTTATGGCAACCCAATTGCCTCATCAAGAAGACCTTCAAGTAGCGCTAGACGCTTTCATTCAAACCCCTAGCATGGAAGATGCCCTTGAGGTACTTCAACAATATCCCGATCTGCTCAGTGATCAAGCGGATATCCTGCTCGGTTCAATTATAGCCAGTGCCCGTAAACAAGGCCATGAAATAACGGCACAGGCCCTAGATGAGCGTCGTGATTTTATACGGAGTGTACGCCAGGATATTGAACAAAAGCCTGAAAATCAGGCATGTAATTAGCCTTTCCATCGAATGCCCAAATATTGTACAATTTGACAAGTTTTTAACTTGATGGAGCCGTAACATGTTTCAAGGCAGTATGGTAGCACTGGTCACACCTATGACTGAAAATGGTAGCATAGACAAAACCAGTTTGCGCCGCTTAGTGGATTATCATATCGACAATCAAACTGATGCGATTGTCGCGGTAGGCACAACCGGAGAGTCAGCGACATTAGCTCATGGTGAACATTGTGACGTTATCCGCATCGTTGTTGAGCAAGCGGCGGGTCGTGTGCCCGTGATTGCCGGGACGGGCTCTAATTCTACCGCCGAGGCGATTGAATATACCCGTTGTGCCACGGACGTGGGGGCCGATGCTTGTTTGTTAGTCACCCCATATTATAATAAGCCCACGCAAGAAGGTTTGTATCGCCACTATAAAACTGTAGCCGAGGCTGTCCCCATTCCTCAACTTCTTTACAATGTGCCAGGGCGTACTGCCTGCGACATGTTGCCGGCAACGGTCAAGCGTTTGGCGGAGATAGATAATATTATTGGCATCAAAGAAGCCGTTGGTGATGTTAATCGGATGCGTGAATTGGTAGAATTTGCCAGTGATAAGTTTGCTATTTATAGTGGCGATGATGCCACAGCGTTGGCATTAATCTCGCAGGGCGGTAAAGGCGCGATTTCCGTGACGGCTAATGTTGCGCCAAAAGCTATGCACGAAATGTGTCAACTCGCGCTCGCTGGTGAACAGGCGGAGGCTGAGGCGATTAATCAACGTTTAATGGGCTTACATAAAAATTTATTTGTCGAAGCCAACCCTATCCCCGTCAAATGGGCGGTGCATACAATGGGATTAATTCCACCGGGCATCCGTTTGCCGCTGACACCATTATCAGAAAAATATCAGGACCTTGTCAAACAAGCCATGCAGCAGGCACAAGTGTTGTCAAGGTAACTTGCACTCCAAATCACCATCTTAACTAACTTAATGAAAGGGGATTATATGTCACATCTTTTAAAAACAGTTGGATGGTGTTTGCTTGTCAGTGTGATGGGCGGATGCAGTACCATTAACAAGGCTTTGCCTGATCACCGCAATGACTACAAAAAAAGCAAGATAGCACCACCCCTAGAAATTCCACCTGACTTAATCGGTTCAACTCATATTGAAGCTCAAATGCTTGTACCGACAGACACTTTGTCTGACAGTGAACAGACAAGCAAGCGAGAGCCGCCGCAGGTGAAAGTCCTACTGCGCTCAGCACCAGCGCAAATCAAAGGTGCGAAAAAGCCGACATCGCGAGCGCAATTAACGCGCACCAATGAAGGTCAAATGAATTTAATTGTCCATGAAGATTTTGCACAGGCTTGGCAACGCACTGGGCAGGCGTTAGATCGTATTGAGTTTACGGTAGAAGATCGTGATCGTTCACGCGGAATATATTTTATCCGCTACATCGATCCTGATGCGGCTAAAAAAGACAAGGGAGTTTTTTCCACACTTTTTGATAGCAAATCAACACCGGACAGTCAAGAATATCTTATTAGTTTGAGAGATGGAGCATCAAGCACGCGCATTGTGGTGTTAAATAACAAAGGTCAAATAGAGGCCAGCAAAACGACCGAAAATATTTTGATGTTGCTGCATGAACAACTTTTATAGCACGGTGGGGCAACCATAAAGGATTGCCCCTACATTTCCTCGAATGTTCGGTTTCATAAACTAAAAGGATTGATAACTGACTACTGAATTTTTCGCACTGATTGCAACACCATACTAAACACATCCCCATCCGCTTCGACATGTTCAACCTGCACCGGTAAATAATGCAAAGCTCTAGCACACCACAAAGTGGTGCGCCGTTTATTGTTAGATGAGGACTCGCGCACATACTTAACTGTCTTCAACTCGCCTATACCCGTATCAATACGCTCCTTGCCGATAAATCTTGGCGTATAGACTTTTATTTTCCCTTTATCGACAACAAGATACCTGATTTTACGCTTGCCTTGGTTCAAGTCTAGCATCAACACCAATTGATAAAGCAATCTATCAAATGTGCCGTCTTCAAGCGGTATGATCTTGGTTTTACCTTTAAAGGTGTTTTTAGCTATTCCTTTAGACCAATCAAATAAAACTTGGTTGGTTCGCGACTGACTTCCCGTCTGACGATAGCTATATTCCAAAGGGCGGATTTTTCCAGTCTTAGTTCGCATAAAAATACTACGTTCCTCAATGCGAATCTTTTTAAATAAAGAGAGGAAGCCTGTGGATTTAGCAATCGTTTCAAACTTAAATTTGCCATCTGGGAGGCGGGTTAAAGTGCGAGTCCCTTTACCCACCGTCCACCCTTCAGCATAAAGCTTATATTCGGCGGTAAACTGAGGTGGAAAATAGTCAGCGGCATATAAGCTACTGCTGCATAGTAATAAGCCGACAATAAATGATTTCATAAGCACTCCTTAAATAAACTACGCCCGTTTTTATGAATCCCGACATTCCCGATTTTCAATCTGCTCATGTCTTAGTTATAGGTGATGTCATGCTAGACCGTTATTGGCAAGGCATCACTTCACGTATTTCTCCCGAAGCACCCGTGCCCGTCGTTCACATCAAACAACAAGATGAACGCCCCGGTGGTGCCGGCAACGTCGCCTTAAATATCAGGGCACTCGGCGGACAAGTCACCCTTATTGGTGCCACCGGCACCGATGAAGCTGCCGACACTGTCCTCGCCCAATTGACCGAAAAAGGCATACATTGTGGCTTTATTCAGTTAGCCGACGTGCCCACCATCACCAAATTACGAATCCTTAGTCGTCATCAGCAATTAATACGGCTCGACTTTGAAGACAGTTTCACCAAGCTAGATACACTGTCGCTGCAAACTCAAATGCAAAGCTACCTCAATTCTGTCGATGCTGTTATTTTATCCGATTATGGCAAAGGTACTTTAGCAGATGCTCACACATTAATTCGATTTGCCCGTGCTGTCAATAAGCCCGTTTTAATCGATCCCAAGGGTCAGGATTTTAGCAAATATCAAGGTGCAACCGTCATCACGCCTAATCTTGCTGAGTTTGAAGCCATCGTTGGCACCTGTGCCACCGAAATTCAATTAGTTGAAAAAGGTCAAGCGCTGCGCGAACAGTTAGGCTTAGAAGCCCTACTGATTACCCGCAGCGAACAAGGCATGACTTTGTTGCGGCAAGGACATCCGGCGTTACATATGCCCGCCCATGCACATGAAGTTTATGATGTCACCGGTGCTGGTGACACGGTGATAGGCGTTTTGGCTGCCTGCTTAGCCAGCGGTCAAGATTGGGTGAATGCCACCGCATTGGCTAATCTAGCAGCGGGCATCGCGGTGACTAAACTTGGTGCTGCGACAATCAGTGTGGTAGAACTTGAACATGCCTTATATAAGCACACTGAGAAAGGGGTACATGATGCGACTAGTCTCAAAGCGGCGGTCAAAGCGGCGCAAGCTAACGGAGAAACGGTGGTCATGACTAATGGCTGCTTTGATATTTTACATGCTGGACATGTCCAATATTTGACACAGGCACGACAATTGGGAGATCGCCTAGTTGTTGCCATCAATGATGATGACTCAGTACGCCGCTTAAAAGGAAAGAACCGCCCAATCAATACCTTAGAACAGCGCAGGACCGTATTAAAAGCACTTGAATGTGTTGACTGGGTAGTCCCCTTTGCCGAAGATACGCCAAAAGAGTTAATTTGTCAGGTATTACCGGATATCTTAGTCAAAGGGGGCGACTATGAGGTTGATCAAGTCGTGGGCAATGAGTGTGTGCATGCACAGGGCGGACAAGTCTTGACTTTGGACTATTTAGAGGGCTGCTCTACCAGTAACATTATCGCTGCCGGCTTCGAGCAGAGCTAAGTACCCAGTCACAACATACGAAATTTTGGAGTCAAAATTTAAAATTATTTCCCAAAGAGCACGGCGTTTGGGAACGATAAAAAATGTATGTGTCTTTTCAGGCACGGTTTGGATAAGCGGTAGAATTTAGCTGATATGGAAATATGTTGCTTATTTATCGAGCAATAATCCTTTTCAGGATTGGGATGTATCACAACGTTATGCTAACACTAGCGAATTTCATCACCGTGTCAGTCCCCATCAATCCGCCGCGACGATTGTTAAGAAAATTCTCCAACAAGCGCAATTTGACGGAACTTTAGGTTAAGTATATGATTCGTTTTCAAGAAGCCCTAGAAAATGCCATTCAATTGGTTAAGCAGCATTATGATGATTTAGGTGGTGGGCAGATCGTCATTGTGCGTGATCTTTATGGTCGCATTCGGATAACTTTACCCATCGAAGCCCCCACTGATGAAAGCACACAAAAAAACATAACGATTTAGCGGCGCTATTTGCACGGGAATTAGGAAATTTTAGCCATCAGTCAGTATTTTTATATAAGGATGAATTATTCGATCCTGATGCACTATTTCACTCGCCTGATAAAATCAATATTTCTAAAACTCCTCATATTGATTTGTTAGATCGTCAAATCACCGGACAAGATTGGCTACGACAACCTATTGCTAGTCAAACCGATATTCAACGTATCACCGTTTTTGGCATTAAAGGCGGCGTGGGACGTTCTACTGCTTTAGCGGTATGGGCATGGTATTTGGCACAACAAGGTAAACGTGTTTTGGTGTTAGATTTAGACTTAGAATCACCGGGCATTGGACAAACCTTATTGCCAGACTCAAATTCGCCAGATTTGGGTATTATTGATTGGCTAGTCGAAGATGCCGTTGATCAAGCGGACGAATCACTACTACGCGAATTGGTGGGCACCAGTCCATTAGTAGAAAGCAGTATTGGCGATATTCGGATAGTGCCCGCTTCAGGTACTCAAGAAAAAGATTACATCGCTAAACTGTCTCGTGCTTATATGGAATCGTCGGGTAACGATTTTGCAGAACGCTTGTCGCGCTTATTGCACGCACTAGAAAAACAAGAAAAACCTGACATAGTCTTATTAGACAGCCGTGCCGGAATACATGATATTGCGGCTATCACGATCACTCGATTAAATGCTTATGCTTTATTATTTGCCATCAATACCCCACAAACATGGGGGGGTTATCGTTTATTATTTCAACATTGGCAAAGATGGCATCCGAATTTAGCTCAGTTTCGTAACAATTTTAAAATCGTAGCTGGTATGGTGCCAGAAATTGATAGAGCCAATTATTTAGAAAGCTGCCGTCAATCGGCTTATGATTTGTTCGTCGAGACTTTGTATGAAGAAACCTTAAATGAAGATGAAGAGGGATTTAATTTTGACGAAAAGGCGATTGATGCCCCTCATTATCCCTTAAAATTTTATTGGCATCGCGCCTTCCAAGAATTCGCTCCAGTCTCAAACAGTGAAGTATTTAATGAAAATTCAGTGCTTGAGGCTTATGGCACCTTCTTAAAAGAGATCACTTCTTTAACTCTGCCCGAATAAAAATTAGCATGAACACAGAATTCCCGTTAGAAGCTTTAAGAAAACTGTTTCTGAATGCCCTCCCTGAAGAACAGGCGCAAGCCGATGAACAAGCCCCAGAATTAAATCGTTTTTATGTGCCAAGCACACATACTCGCGCTTTAAATCCTAATAATATGTTGGTGGAAGGTATTCGGGGCAGCGGTAAAAGTGTCTGGTGGGCGGCACTCCAAGATGAATCTCATCGAGAATTAGTGGCGGATTTATTGCCACGTAGCGAATTAGCCAATATTCATTGTTATGCTGGTTTTGGTCAAACTCCATCGAAGAATTATCCGAGTAAGCGAATCTTAAAAGATCTGCTTAAAACATACTCTGCACAGGATATTTGGTACACTGTCGTGGCTTTTAATACCTTATCATTAGATATGCCATCAAAGGATTGGGAGGAGCGTATTGACTGGGTAAAATCTGATCCAGAACGTATAGAACGCGCTTTTATTGCCAAGGATAAAGAATTACAAGAACTCGGGTTGAAAAAACTGATTTTATTTGATGCTTTAGATCGTGCTGCTGACGATTGGGGAAGTTTAAGACGCTTATTAAAGGGACTGTTACAAGTTTTATTAGAATTTCGTTCTTTCCGTGCTATTCGTTTAAAAGCTTTCGTCCGTCCCGATATGTTGGAAGATGCCGAAGTTTATGCCTTTCCTGACGGCTCCAAAGTCATTTCTAGTAAAGTGATACTAGATTGGCCTAAAATAGAATTGTTTAGTCTGCTTTGGCACTATTTAGGTAATGAACCGGAGCAAGGAGAAGTTTTTCGTCAATATTGTCAACAGCAATTTGGGCAAAAATGGACGCAACATTCTGGCACTAATGTTTGGATAATTCCTGATAAAATGCGTCAGGATGAAGAACGACAAAGAGATATTTTTCATGCACTTGCTGGCCCTTATATGGGGAGTAATGCTAGAAGAGGTTTTCCCTATACGTGGCTACCGAATCACTTGGCTGATGGTTATGATAAAACCAGTCCGCGCAGTTTTTTAGCCGCTTTATACACAGCTGCTTCAGAACATTTACGTGACAAACAAGCCTATCCTTTACATTATCAATCTATCAAAAAAGGCGTACAAGCGGCTTCCAGAATTCGCGTTCGTGAATTGAGAGAAGATTATCCTTGGATAGATAAACTGATGATGCCCTTAAAAGGGCAAACTGTTCCCTGTGAATTTAGCGCGATCACACGCCGTTGGGGACAAAAGAAAGTTTTGGAAAGCTTAAAACCAAAAGACAATGATAAGGCAAAAGACAATGATAAGGCGGAAGTCCGTTTGCCGCCTAGCCGTCTTGAGCAAGGTTATGAAGGCATTAAACAAGATTTAATTGAATTAGGGATATTTCGACTGATGCGCGATGGACGTATCAATATGCCAGATGTTTATCGTATTGGTTATGGCTTAGGTAGAAAGGGGGGCGTGAAGCCGGTACGCTAAAAATATTGGAGTCCAAATCGACAACGCTGCTCCCCGCCCAAGATAAATCTTGGACTAAATTGACCGATTTTGAAGACAACAACAAAGAATTACAAAGAGCGATCCGAAAAATTGGCTATATGCTATTAGACGCGAAACGGGTTAGAGACGGATATTGCATGGATTGTGCAAGGCGTACCTTGCACGAGACCAACCTAACGTTCTATTGTATAACTCAAATCCACCCCACTTTGCGTACCCGTTTCGCTTTCTAGCGTTAAATTTTTGGTCAATTCATAACTCATACGCAAAACCTGGCTACCATCAAATAGGCCAATTCCATAACTGATATATAAACCCGGACTCAATGCTTTGCCCATCATCAGTGCCGCTTCATCAAGACCCTTTTCAGTCGAAATACCCACATCATCTAAACCCACTTTTTGCCCTATTTTTCTAGCAAAATGATCGCCTCCTTTTAAAGATAAGGAAGCAGCCGCCTTAGCAAGAACATCACCTTCACCTTTTTCTGTAGCCTCTGCGATGGGTTTGCCCAATACGATGTAAGACAGAATGTTGCTTTCATCGGTGGGCGGCTTGGAATATAAGATTAATTGTGGCGATTGTGCCGTACCTTCTATACGCACACCGGCAATCACATCACCTTCAGCCACAACATTGGGTTTGAACTTGCTACTGCTGCTACCTGGGCGTTTGATATGGCGGTAGGCTGGAATATCTAAACCCGGATTTTCTATAGGACCACCAGTGAAAATCACCCGCCCACGGTCAATTTTTAAGTCTTGTCCATAAGCTCTATAGGAACCGTCAATAATATACAATTCCCCGTTGCCAACAGTGACTTTACCCGGTTGGTTGCTGGCAATCACAGTACCCCCGAAGCGGCTTTTAAAGCCGGCCCCATCAAAGGTGACATTATCGCCTAAAATAATTTTGACTTTGCTAGAAATCGCCATTTTGTCTGAAACCTTCTGCTTTTCCTCTACAGGTTCCTTGGGATTAACAATGACAACATCTTCAGACACGCCGACGGCACTACTTGTACTCTCTGGCAATTTCAGAGCGACTTCTGGCAGCCTCACTTCGCCAGTGACATCAACGTGGTCTGGTGCCATCGAAATCTTAAGATTGGGCGAAATTAATGCCCACGCTTCTGGCATATTTACCACTTCAAAATTTTTCCCAGCAATTTTAAAATCGACTTTCCAGTCGGTGGCAGACAATAATTTAGCCTTTCCTTTGACTTCTAATTGACCTTCTTCTCCAGATTCCACATTGACTTGCATTTTGAAGCTGTCGTCTCCAGAGTCGCGGACAGTCGCATTTAACTTTTTAAGCTCTAATCCGAAATCGGGCAATTCGAGTGCGGCATTTCGCACCCGTATCAGCCCACGCACTTTGGGCGCCGCCATGGTACCGCCTAGATTCACGTCCATACCGAGCCAACCTTGCGTATTTTCGAGCTGGGGAACAAGGGTCGGTAATATAGCGAAATCAGCAAAAGTCATTTTCAGTCTGCCTTGCATGGGTTGCTCACCCGTAGGCGGCACTTGTGTGAAGTTCGGCAAATTGAATTTACCTGCTATACCACTCTTTTTAAGCAATTTAAACGATAAATCAGCAGCCAAGCCATTTTCATTGATTTTGAGTTTAAATGCGCCGCCGTGGTGGCGAATTTTCGCATTCTCTTCGCCTGTTTTGAAGATACCCGGAGAAAGCTTTATCAGGACATCTGACTTCAACCCACCATCAGGGCGTAAATTGGCCGTCACCCGTCCATTGACTGTGCCACTTAAATCTGAGTCCTCTGGCAAAAAGGCACGGACAAGCTTTAAGGGTAAATTTTCCAGCGTAGCGAGCAGCGTGGTATCGGCGGTTTTTTGCCAATTCAATTGGGTGCAGACTTTCGCGCTTTGTGCGTTTTTGAGACAACTACGCCCCAGTTTAGCCTCTGTCGCGGACAAGGTGAGTTCGGCAGGTGCTTGTAATTGCCAATAGCCAGCCTTTGCCGTTGAAGCTCTTATCTTTTGTAGTTGACCTTGCCAACGCGGTTCTTTAAAAGCGCCTTTCACTTTAAGTGAAAAACGATCTTCAGGCATTCTCACGCTTGCAACCAGCGTATGATCGGTCACTTTGCCTTTACCTTGTAAACGGAAACGATTAACTTGAGTCGTGCCTAGCGACAAATCAGTGGCGACAATATCTAAATGCAAGTCCTTTTGACTGAGCAGATTGACATCAACCTTGGCTTGCAAACTCTTTAGACTTTTATCTTGGAAAACCAATGACTTGCCCTTTAAGTTGACGGTGAGGTGTGGCAAATTAAGGGGGCCGCTTAAACGCCCTTTGCCGCTGAGGCTGCCCTCTCCTTCCGGTAATAAGGTATTCAGAGCGGGCGCGTTGATAGTCCACTTTAAATTTGAATTTTGCCCCAATTCTCCATTGGCTGTTAGGCGATTTCGGCCTGATTTAAACTCTAAGGCTTTGATTTTGTAGTTATCACCTTTGATCGCCACTTCGGTTTGGAATTTAAGCGGATGATCGCGTAATTGGCCTTGCACTCGTTTCACCTTAACTTGTGTCTCTAACTTGCCGTTTTTGAGACGACCTTGGCTATGAACATCTAGCCCAATTTTGCCCGGCCACTCTGTCCACTGGCTACCCGGATTGAGATTGTTCCCTTTCAGTGCCAATTGCCAAGATACGTCGGGCTGCCATTCGACTTGACCCGCCAAATTGAGTGCGCCTTCTAAGACTTTAGCCTGTAAACTTTCCAGTTTTAAGCCCTTGCTAGTGCCAGAACCGACAGCTTGCCAACGCCCTTCGGGTATATCTTTGCCCTTAATATCGGTATTTAAACGCAATTGATAGCTTTGGGGCGTACCTTCGGCACTGAGAGTGCCTTTTTCAGTGGTCACCAAAGAAGATTGGCCGACTAAAGGCCATTGCAGCCCTTGCCATGCCAGTGTTGTGTTAAAACGAGTATTTTCACCATCCAATGTGCCCTCGCCTTGGAGAGACAGTTGTGCAGCGGTTTCAGGCAATTTCACGTCTAATTGTTTAATTTGAAAATCTTGCCCATCGAGCCCCGCCACCAAATGGCTTTTAATTGTTAAATTGTCAGGCCACTCTTTCCAGAACTCTTTGATAGTGATTTTCTCGGCATCGAGATTGAGCTGCGCCACTAATTTGGGTTGCCAACTGACTTGCCCGGTGGCATTGACGGCACCTTTTAGAATGTTCGTGTGCAGCGAGTTGACCGTAAATTGTTGTAAATCCCCGCGCCCGGCGAGGGCTAATTGTCCGGCTGGCACTTGTGCCCCCGCAAATAGAGTCTCTAAATCAATTTTATAGTTTTGCGGTGTCCCGGATAAATTGACACGACCGTTTTTGCTAGTCACGATTGAGTCTTTGCCCACTAAAGGCCATTGCACGCCTTGCCATGCCAGTGTTGCGTTAAAACGAGTCTTTTCACCAGCCAGCGTACCATCACCTTGGAGAGACACTTGTGCAGCGGTTTGGGGCAATTTCACTTTCAAAGTCTTGATTTCAAAATGGTCTCCGTCAATTTTAGCGACCAATTGGCTATTGACTCTTAAATTGTCAGGCCAATCTTTCCAAAAATCTTTGACCGTGATTTGTTCGACATTGAGATTGAGTTGCCCCACTAATTTTGGTTGCCAACTGACTTGCCCGGTGGCATTGACGGCCCCTTTTAGAAGGCTGGTATGCAGCGATTCCACGGTAAATTGTTGTAAATCCCCACTCCCAGTCAGGGCTAAATGGCCGGGTGGAATTTGTGCCCCCGCCAATTGGGTTTTTAAGTCAATCTGATAATTTTGCGGCGTGCCGGATAAATCGACATGACCTTTTTGGACGGTGACGATTGAGTTGTCACCGACTAAAGGCCATTGCACGCCTTGCCATGCCACAGTTGCGTTGTTTAAACGAGTGTTTTCACCCGCCAGCGTACCATCACCCGTGATAGACACTTCGGTGTCGGTTTCAGGTAAACTCAGCTTCAATTGTTTGATTTTGAAATCATCTCCGTCAATATTAGCAATCAATTGGCTGTTGAGTTTTAAATTTTCGGGCCAATCTTTCCAAAAATCTTTTAGGCTAATCTGATCAGCATTGAAATTTAACTGAGCCACCAATTTGGGTTGCCAAGTGACTTTACCTGTGGCATTCAACATCCCTTCTAAAGTCTCAGAGTGGAGTTTGGTGATTATCAAGCTTTCTTGATTGCCTTGCGCGGTGATTGTCCAATGCCCTGCTGGTACCTGTTTACCGGTCACATTTGTGCTTAAATTAAAATGATAATTATCTAAGCTGCCTGATAAGCTTGCATGTCCTTGTTGACTGCGGACTAAAAATTCTTCATCTGGGGGATTTAAAGGCCAGTAAATTTCTTGCCATGATAAATCCGCCTCCATTTTCAAGGCGCCTAGCACATCACTCACCGTCGTATTTAATTCGATTTCTAAGGGCTCACTGACGCTGTGGGTTAAGACCAGTTTTTGCGTATCGCCGCTCAATTGCCCTTGTCCGGCAACGGAGAAATCGGGCAAATTGGCAGACCAATTGAGATCAACTTGTACCGTATGCGGTGCGATTAATCCAACATCGCCAGCCAGTTTGGCATTAAACAGGGGAGATTTGACCTGTAAATGCTGCAAGGATAAAACTGAAGTTGTCGTGGATCGCAATTCGATGCTATCAATGACGAAAGGTTCCGCCCCTGGGGTTCTAATTGTGACTTGCTTGATTTGCACATCATCGAGCGCGATTTGCACCGGTAGCTCTATATCTGGGATTGAAAGCGGCGCAGACTCTTTTTCCTCTTCAGTTTTGGGCAAGTCCAGATCAATGCCATCGATATGCAATTGTTTCACATGTAGCTTTGCGCCCAACAAAGCACTGCTATCCCAATTTAATAGAAATGAATCGACTTGCATTGCGGTTTCTTCATCTTGATAAGATAAACCGGTGAGGCTTATTTTATCCAGCAACCGCCCTTGTAGGGTGTCGATTTTCAATTCACCAGGGCTCCATTGTTGGGCTTGTGCGACGATAAAACGTAAACCTGCCTCGGTGCTAATTAGCCAAGCTAGTGTGCTCATGAGTATTATCAGCACAAGTAGTATTGATAATAATGAGTATTTTAGCCAAGATTTCATCTTATAACTCCTTTTTTATATAGTCTTTTGTATTATAGTGCTGGAGAGCGGAAATTTCCATACCATTCGACGCTCTGCGTGGGAACGATAAATACCAGCGTACTCAGGAGTGCAAGGCGTACCTTGCACGTTTCCGACTTGTATATTTAAAGGACAAGCTTATGAAAAAAATTCAAAGACTCCGAAACAGATTGTTACCGATATTATTCGGTTTCCTCAGTGTCTCAGCAGTACCCGCCGCTGATTTGACCTTTAGCCCCCAAAACCCGCAAGTCGAGATCGGGGGAAAAATCACTGTATCGGGTACGAGCGGGGCGGTGACATGTGAAAATGCTGTGTGGAAGGTCTTTAGTGATCGAAATAATGTTACAGCACTTGTTTTGTCAGAAGAGGAAGAAACGCTTTGGGTAGGCACGAGTAGCGGCTTAGAACAACGGAACGGGGCGACAGGAGAGCTTGTGCGCGTCTTTACACATTTAGATGGCTTGCCAAACAACTCGGTGCGGGTACTTGAAATAGACGGTAGCGGCGGGCTCTGGATTGCGACAGGGCGTGGTGACCTCGCTCACCTGAGTTTTAGCCAAAAAAATACCCTCTGTTCCGATCTAAGTGACGAACAATGTCAAAACATCCTCACCAGCAAACGGGCCGCGATCATCATTGCCGGCGGCAGCACTGACGATTCCAACACCCTTTGGGATAGCACTGCTGCCATTTCTAATTATATTTACAAAATGCTCAACAAAAGGGGATTTGACAATAACGAAATATACTACCTTTCTCCTCAATCTTACGCTGATTTTAATGGCGATAAACTTGATGACTGCATTGTGGACGCGCCTGCCACACCAAGATGTCGTCTCACAACGGTGGAAAACCCGATTGCAGAACGTTCCTTGAACGTTGACGATGTGCGTCAAGCCTTTGCTTATGCCAAAACAAAAGGTCAACTCGAACAGCCGCTGTATGTCTTTTTCACCAATCACGGTGGCACGGACAGATTTCAACTCAGCAAAGACATATACTTATATGTCGATGAATTTAAATCAATTCTTGACGATTACAAAAATGAGACGGGCAATGAACTGGCACTGGTCATAGATGCTTCTTACTCTGGGGCTTTGCTGCAAAAACTCGTTGGCCCCAATCGTGCAATTATCAGCAGCACTGGGGAGGGTTTAGCCTATTTTGATCGCACCAATAAACAAGGCTTTAGCCGCTTTGGGTTGGACAAAGGATACCTCATAGTCC
>JBDLJY010000026.1:0-31942 GCA_039714115.1 Pseudomonadota bacterium
AGTATTTTAAGTCTTATGGCAAAACTTTAGCGTCCCGGGAAATGCAAGGCTTATTGGACGCGCCACAAACGGCGAATCCGTTATATTTAATGGTTATTTACTGCTTGAACTACCAGTAGATGAAGCATGGGCACTTTTTGGATTGGCAGAAGTTCAACGAATGAAGTGGGATATTGAACAGTCCGCAAAAACATATAGGGTTGCACTTGAACAATATAAACAACTAGGTCACAAAGAAGGAGAAGCCTACGCTGATTGGGGAACAGGCGAGATTAACCGATTCTTTGGTGAATCTGAAGCTAAGAAAGGAAACACTAAAGTTGCTCAAAAGTACTTTGAAAGTGCCAGAAAATATTATCAAAGTTCTTTGGAACTTTGTCAACAGAACGATGACAAGCGAAGTGAGGCATGGGCTTTACTAGGACTTGCAGAAGTGTCGCGGACACAAGTTTTAAGGATGGATGGTAAGTATCAAGACGCTCTCACCAAATATAATCAAGCATATAATCTAGTTGTGGGTAAGGAATCTGTAGAGACGGCACATGCTCTTTTAGGCATCGCTGCTACAAAGCGACTGCTTAAATTAGCAGACGTAACAGATATAGAACAAGCATACGCAGATGCCTTAAAAATATACAAAGATCGTAATATGAATTACTGTATAGTATATGTATTAATTGACAAGGCATTGTATTCTTTAAGCCAATTTGCTCATAAACAAGCTCAATCTTACTTGAACCAAGCAGAAGAAATTTGTGTAGAGAACGATTACGCATACGAAAAAAGCCTGATTGATAAAATCAGAAAGGACCAAGATAGTAGTGAGTTGCATACTCTCAACTTTCCTTAAGATAGCGATCTAAATTAATATCTATCTATGCATACATTAAAAGAACAAATCAGCATCGCTGAACGTCTCTGGATTCCAGCAGACACTCAAGCCATCTTGTGGGATATGGATGGCGTATTAATAGACTCTTTGAGTTTAGATTTAGTCGTTTGTAATCAATTATTAGAGCAATATTTTGGTAGTCATGTTACGGTATCAAAACCGTTTATTCGCTCTATTTTTGCTTATGATCCAGTCAAGTTTTGGGAACTCATTCTAACTTTTGTCGAAAAGACTTATCATATTTCGGAGGTGATGAAGCCATTGCCTAAGATTTTGGAGGCTTTTAATCAGGCAAGGCATGATTGCGTTTTTGAGCTTAATCCCGGTATTCAGGAAATTCTCAAGGCGGCGCGTGCCAAGTCATTAAAAATGGCGGTGGTTTCTAATAATCCAACGGTGGATGTTGAAGATATCTTAAAGCGTTGCGGGATTGTTAATTATTTTGATAGCGTCGTTGGCAATGATATTCAAAAAGTTGCTAAAAAACCGGCGCCTGATACTTATTTCCTTGCCGCTCGTTTGTTAGATGTTAATCCAGAAAAATCTGTGGTCATTGAAGATTCTTTGATTGGTATTGAAGCAGGTTATAATGCCAAATGTTATACGATTGGGGTAGCAACGGGTGGCACTGAGTTTGAGACGCTTGAACAATTGGGGTGGGCGCAACAAATTTATTCTTCTTTTGAAGTCAATCCATTATCGTTGCAATTTGGGGATGTTAGAAAGAAAAAAATAATTACTCCTAATGAATTTGTCAGTCATGCTATTGAACACATTGCTTGGCGGCTTGGTGTAGAAATTGATCTTAATTGGCATAATAATGATTGGTTGACATTGGGGGAAAGCCTTGGTAGAAAAATCAGGGCATTTCAGATTCAGGATAAGTCTGGTGTCGCGTTGGGCATGATTGACGATGGTAGCGCGGAAGTGTCTATTGAGATTAGCGATACGCCAGCGTTACGCTTGGATGCCATAGCGAATCTTGATTTAGACTGGTTTTTGTTTTTGCGTTGTGAGCAAGTGCCTTCTGGAAAGCCTTTGGTTGAAATCGCGCAAGGTTTGGCACAAGGTCTTGGGGCGCAAATTTCTATTAAGGTTTGCAGTGTAGAAGATCCCCATCATACTTGGGAAGGCATTTTTAGGTCAATTGGTATATCGCTTAATAAAATTTTTACGCCTAAACATCCGGCAGCGTTGCCTTTTGATGATGTTGTTTTTGAAAAAGATGTTTCTCAAGGTGAAATCAGTGTGCTTGCTAAGTCTTTACATTATAGTAAAGTGTTTCGGGGGACGGCTGAAAGTCATGTTGTCGTTTCTGTCGATTTTTCCAAGCAACGCCCAAATAGTTTTGTCTTTAATGTTGCTCCGAGCATTGATGTTAGTGAACTCCACCGCTTGCTAGAAATGCTTGCCCAAGAGGCTGGGTGTACTATGCAAGTTGAGTTTAATGCCACCGTGCTGAGTTCTAGTCATGTGGTGTTAGAGGATACGGCTTTAGTTTTGGGAAGAGCCTTATTGGAAATTCTGACTTTGCGGATGCTAGAATGGGGCGTAAACGGTGCTGGCAGTAGTATCAGTACGGTGCAAGATATTGAAGCGCAGCCTATTCGCGTGGGCATCAGCGTTGAGGGGCGGAAATTTTGGAAATTTGTGCCTTTTAAGCTATCCTTAGACAAAGTTCGGCAAGATTTTATTATTGGACATAATATTTATGATCATTTACGTTCTGAAGACTTAGATGATTTTCTGGATGGACTGTCAGGTGGTTTGGCTTGTAGCATCATCGTGCATATAGAGGAACTTATTGAGCCTAATGAAGGGTGGCAGTTGTTATTCAGAAATTTAGGGAAAGCGCTTAAAGAAGTTTTTGCGTTAAATCCCTACCGAAAAGGGGTGCCGCCGGGCGTTAAGGCAACGTTAGAATAACATAGGAATGTTTATGCAAATTAACTTTTATGAATTAGAAAAACTCTCCCAATCTGAAATCGCTCAACTTTTTAAGCGCTCGGAAATAGATATTGCCGAACTTCAAAAGTTGGTTCAACCCATCATTCAAGATGTGCGTGATCGAGGGGATTTGGCTTTAATTGAATATAACGAAAAATTCGATAAAGCCAAAATGACGGTTGAACAATTAAAAGTGACTGAGGCGGAATTTGAACAAGCTCGCCGTAATCTTGACCCTGAAGTGAAAAAGGTTATTGAAACTTCGGCAGCAAACATTAAGAAATTCCACCAAGCACAGATGCCCGAAGAAATGTGGTTTACGCAGATTGATGAGGGCATTATGGCGGGTGAGAAGATTACGCCGATTACCTCGGTTGGGATTTATGTCCCGCGTGGTAAAGGTTCATTTCCTTCGGTTATGTTGATGTTGTGCATACCGGCGGTTATTGCCAAGGTGCCAAAAGTGATAGTGTGTACGCCACCCACAGCGGATGGTGGGGTTGATGATGCTTCACTATTTACTGCTGAACTTTGTGGTGTTAAAGAAGTGTATAAGGTAGGCGGCGCACAGGCTATCGCAGCAATGGCTTATGGTACCGACAATATCCCTAAAGTTAATAAAGCAATTGGTCCCGGCAGCAGTTATGTCTCAGCAGCAAAACGTTTGTTATATGGTGCTATTGATGTTGGCACCCCAGCGGGACCCAGTGAATCTATCATTTTATGTGATGAAACGGTTGATCCTAAATTAGCCGCCCTAGATTTGCTGATTGAGGCGGAACATGGCCCTGATTCTGCGGCATTACTGGTTACGCATTCTAGGGAAGTTGCTAACCAAGTCAAAGAATGTCTGCCAGATTTAATCAATGATTTGCCTGAAAAGCGAAAAGGATTTTGTCAAACGGTGATGTCCAACTATGGTGGGATCGTACTCACGCCAGATTTGGAAGCGTCCATTCAGTTTGTGAATGATTTTGCGCCTGAACACCTTGAAGTTTTGGTGAAAGAGCCGATGGCGGCATTGAATAAAATTGTCAATGCAGGGGAAATTCTGTTAGGGCCTTATACTCCCATTACGATTGGCAATTTTTCATTAGGCGTTAATGCTATTTTGCCGACGGGTGGATTTGCTAAGACGTTTTCTTGCGTCACAGTTTATGATTTTCTTAAACGCGCTTCTATTGGTTATCTTACCAAAGAAGGCTATGACAAAATCAAAGACACGGCTAGGCAGTTTGCTGAGTATGAAGGTTTTCCGTCACACGCTAATGCGATTAGCAAAAGGAATATGAATTAGAACTGGATATATAGCTAGGGGCATCACTCCTAGCTGATAACGACAAAAAATCTTCACTCTTCGTTAAACCAAGGTGGTTCTTCTCCCATTTCCATGCCTAGTTCTTCCAATGCTCCGATAGCGTCTATGCGTTTTTGGGTATCTTTAGTCATTGCCTTACGGTGCGGAACGATTAGGTAGGCATAGGCCAATGCCATTAAGTTAAGACAAACCTGCGGGGAGACTCATACCCCGCAGGTTAATTTTTCGTTGAATTTACAACGGAATATGTATTGGTCTCCTCGTAGGTCTTAATTTTGGGCTTAACTTAATGGCATTGAGGCATAGGCGCGATGATAGGAACGCCCTACCCGTCCACGTAATTGTGATAATTTACGGGGGCGCAATGCTCATCATATTGCGGAAACTGTTTTTAAAGCCTTTGGGCGGGCAGTACGCATGGCGGTGGAGTTTGATCCGCGGATGCAAAACGTCATGCCCTCAACTAAGGGGAGTTTATGAGTTAAGTCTATGTCCATAAAAATAAATAATAAAACTTACCAAGCCATCATTTTTGATGTCGATGATACTTTGATTGATACCTCTAAATCTTATGATGAGGCTATCAAAAAAACAGTTAAAAAGTTCACGTCAGCCGAGGTGAGTGATGAACATCTTAGTTTAGTACGTTCTAAAGGCATTTATTATGGAGTCAATAATGACTGGAATGTCACTTGGCTTTTAATGGAATTAGTTAAACAGTTTCCCAAGGAAAAATGGGAAGAAGCTTTGACGAATAACGTGCTGAGTGAAATCCAACCGGATTTAGAAGAATATCTTAAGATGAAAGCGTTTTTTCAACATCTTTATCTTGGTAATCCTTATTTTAATGGACAAGGGTTAATTGATACCGCTGAAGAAAAAATGTACGCTGACAATTTTTTTCCGATACTCAAAGCACGCGGAATAATCTGTGCAATTGTCACCAGTCGTCCCACCGAGGAGGCACTTTATGCTTTGAAAGATGTTCATAGTTTAATTGGTGAGTTTATCATCAGTGCCGGGAGTAAAAACGCGCTAGGTCAACTAATCGCGGAAAAGCCAAGCCCTGAGCCGATTTTGGAATGTGTTAATAGACTGTCGGTAGTTGCTAAAGATTGTGTTTATATTGGCAATTCAAGCAGTGATTATATTGCTGCCAGAGAGGCGGGGGTTGATTTTATCCAAGTCGGTTTTAGCCAAATTGATAGGGGCAATGAACCGGAAGGGTTTAATTACTTCAAGCTGGATAGTGTTAATGAGCTTTTAAATTGCGCGTTCGTAGTAGGCGATAAATCGCCTACTACGAACGGTTTAACTTAATGGCATTGATGTGTCACCACTCTCATTCATTATCCCTAATCGTCAGCACAGCCGTATCATGAGAACCCAATAGCGCACCGCTGGCATCACCCAAGCTCATGATGAAGATTTCACGAAATTCATTTTCAGAGTCGTCAACGATATTGACCGTAAAAGTCTTATCATCAGCATCGCTATCCCCCCAATAAAGGGAGCCAAAAGTAGCTTGATAGTCGCTTTCCGCCGTAGCAGTGTCATCGCTGGTGGCATAGTCCACCGTGACGGCACCGTTACTACCATTAGTGCGGCTCACAGTGAGCGTAACGCTTCCGCCATCTTCATTCACACCATAAATCGCTGATGAGAACTGAAGAGACTGCGCCATAAACACATAAGCCGAACCAGAATCCGTGCCATTATCATCGTCATGAAAAGCACCCACCAGCGTAGTGTCGCCGTCTAAAGCCACTGCTCGACCAAAAAAATCATTTTCGGCCCCGTCGCTGGCAGTGAGTTGAGCCTGTTCGCTCCAAGTCGTACTGTCAAATATGTATGCCGCTCCCTTCATCCAAGCACCCACCAGCGCGATACCCTCATCTAGTGCCACAGAAAGACCGAAATAATCTTCTGCCGCCGCGTCGCTGGCGGTGAGTTTGATAGTTTCGCTCCAGATCGTGCCGCGGCGCTCAAACACATAAGCCGAACCAGAATGAGTGACAAAATCAGAATAACTGCTATTATCCTCAACCAGCGGGACATCGATATCAGCCCAATCAATATCCAAATCCGAAAGGAAACTATCGCCATTGTCCCCATCCCCATAACTGCCCACCAGCGCAGTGTCGCCGTATAGTGCCACAGAAATACCGAAGTCATCTGAAGAAGTCCTGTCGCTGGCGATAAGCTTATCCTGTTCGCTCCAGATCGTCCCGCTGCGTACAAACACATAAGCCGCTCCTAAATCATAGGTTTTTAAATTCCCTTCTCTTTCTCCCCCCTCCCAAGGGGCACCCACCAGCGCGGTGTCGCCGTCTAGTGCCACGGAAGTACCGAACCGATCCCCTGCCGCCCCGTCGCTGGCGATGAGCTTATCCTGTTCGTTCCAGCGCTTGCCGCTGCCTACAAACACATAAGCCGATCCTGAATTATAGCCATTGTCATCATCCCAATAAGCACCCACCAGCGCCGTATCGCCGTCTAGTGCCACAGAAGTACCGAACCGATCCCCTTTAGCCCCGTCGCTCACGGTGAGTTTAATCTGTTCGATCCAGCGCTTGCCCTTACGCTTAAACACATAAACCGAACCTTTATTATCATCGTCCCAAGGGGCACCTACCAGCGCATACTTACCGTCTAGAGCCACGGCACCACCGAACCAATCCCCGTCAGCCCCGTCGCTGGCGGTGAGTTTTGCCTGTTCGCTCCAGCTACTGCCCTTGCGCTTAAACACATAAACCGAACCCTTGTCATCGTCCCAAGGGGTACCTACCAGCGCGTACTTGCCGTCTAGTGCCACAGCTTCACCGAACCAATCCCCGTCAGCCCCGTTGCCGGCAGTGAGTTTTGCCTGTTCTGTATAAAACAAGGGGTCTATCGTGATAGGATACTGTGCTTGGCTATCGTCTACCTCGATAACAATCTGTCCATCCGCCAGAGCAAAATGTGCCGGTAGCGTTTGTTCCAGCGCGTCATAAACATACAGCCCACCATAATGCACCACCGTATCACCACCCTGATCATTCAAGTGGATAACTTGGCGATCGGCAGCCAGTTGCGGACTGAGATCCCCATTAACATGCAAAACCACGCGCAGCAGCTCGGCACCAGATTGGCCCGGTGGCTGTGCCAAGGTAAAGTTTTGTCTTAACCCGCGCTCATTATTGACATACCATTCAGTTATCCCAGAGTGTCTGGATTCGAGGCCCCGTTCCGTTATCATTGTACGTCCCGCCGCCACGGTTTTTAATTGACAGCCGTAGCCATAAGCACTGAGGCTCAAGCCCAATTGCCAATCTGCTTGGCGTGGAGTCACCAGCACCGCCTTTTGAGTGATGCGGGCTTGAAGTTGTTGCTTAGCGTTGTTGATGGTATAAACCCCGTCCGCCTCGTTGAACCGGTAGGCAGACGCATGGACTTGTTCCCGCAATGCTGTCCAGTCATGTCCCGCCGGCGGACTCGCCGCCGTCAGTGCCGACAGTACTAGGCTTAATCCCCCGGTTAAGAAGGCTAAAAATTTATTTTTCATGGTTTACTTCCATTGATTGTGTGTAAATGATCCATAATATTAATTGATGAACAAAATTTTTTTCATGCTAGTTTTATACCAATCTCAAAACCCGCAGGTCTGTATTAAGCCTACAAAGTGAATGGTTAAAATTGTTTTTGACATCAACAATTTTTTAGCATGCCTATTAAATACAGGCTTGCCACATAACTGATACTGGCGGCACCGTCCAGTCTTGCTATGTGAGTCCCGCCGCTACCATACATACGCACTTATTAAATATAGCTGCGTGTGACAAAAAATACAAGTCATCAAATGACCAAGCGCCTGTCCAAGAAAAATCTTGGACTCCAAATACCACGCTTTATTTTAACATTTGATTTTTTTTTAAGGATCAAATAAAATTTGTAACTCATACTGAACACAAATTAAGGAGTAAAGAGAACACAATGATGCAATCAACTGCTGTACCTGACTTACTGCTAAAGAGAACCAAACGTTTTTTCTGGTTATTTTCAATACTTGCCTGTGTAGTAACACCTCTTTCCTATGGTGCAACTTCAATTACCCAGTTTGGAATAACCTGGACGTTTGATCGTGATTATCCAATCGGACAGTTTGCAAATGGAGACTATTGGGTGATCGGACCTGTCAAAATAGTCAGCATCACCCCCTCATCCTCCCCCTCCCCCTCCTTTGGGCCAAACCCCAGAATCATGCATGGCTCCATGGTAAATCCCGTTCCAACACCAAACGACGGAAACAAAAACCCAACACAGGGTTATGACAGTGCGATGTATGAGAGATATGGTCCACACTATGATAGTCGGCTCAACTTTGCTTTAAATGTATTAGCCAACGACCCATTACCTCCTGGCTCATCGCTAGTTTCAACAATCAGCCTTCCAAAGCCTGGCGTTCGGCCTCAGTTAAAAACCGCGGCAGTTTTAACCGTTTTATCTGAGGCCCCCCCTGCTGGTAGCTTTAGACCCCCATATTCAGGGACTGATAAAAGGATAGACTACAATAAAAGTGATTTGGACTACTCAATAATCACTAAGCCTTTTTTAAAGAGAAGTGAACTACAACATGTTCCTTCCCTTTCAGATTTAGAAAGCCAATTTGAAAAACCTTGGATCGATCACATTTCTTCATGGCATAGCCAATATTTCCATCCCCAGGGTAATCTGCCTTCCTATGGAAGAGAGATCGCAAAAGCCATTGCAAATGCTGCACTTTCTTTAATGCTTGACTACAGCAATGGTGAAAAAGAAACATTATTGATACGTTTTGTCCAATTGGGAATCGACCTATACGGTATAGCTGAAGCCGGTGGAAAGTGGCCTGAGAACGGAGGCCATATGCACGGCCGAAAATTACCTATTCTGATGGCAGGGCTTGTTTTGAATGATCCAGATATGCTGGATCTTATTGACGCTTCAAAACATTTCATTTTTCAAGAAGATAGACAAACATGGTTTGTTGAGAAACGAGATGTTGGCAGAAAAGTCGATCAACGACCCCCCAGAGATCCAAGGGAAAGATACCTGCGAGAAGATATTGACATGCCAGAGTGGGGTATAATGCATATAAGGCGGGAGAGCGCAGATGATCGACGCTGGAAAGCAGCATACCGAGACATAGTGGGCTCCTCTATCCTGGGTCACGTTTTGGCAGCTCGTCTATTAGATGCTGAAGAATCCTTATGGAAATGGCCGCCATTGTTTGCCTATGCTGATAGGTTCTGGAATCTGGAAAAAGATCGAACAATCGGAGGAACAAACGAAATATCTTTGTTTGTTAAAGAGCTGTGGTTGGTATGGCAACAGCAATGAAACAACAAAGAAGAGGTTGAGGCATAGTACCTAATTTATTCTTGTGCCGGACGGGTTCAGAGGAACCCGTCCAGCAGATTATAATTATTTAGGTTTATCATAAATTTGTCGGTTTATCATACTGGCATTGATATTAAAGAGCAACCACCCATGAAAGCCATTAAATTGGAACAAAAATCGCCCATCTTACTGATAATATTGTTTTTTATGATCGCCATGCCACCCACGCTGGCTGCAAAAGGGCCAAATTATCAACCCAGAACCGAACATCTGCTCAGCAACGGACAACCGAAATTTACTAATCGGCTTATCCTAGAAAACTCCCCTTATCTCCTACAACACGCGCACAACCCAGTCGATTGGTATTCTTGGGGGAATGAAGCCTTTGAAAAAGCCCGTCGGGAAAATAAACCGATTTTCCTCTCAATTGGCTACTCCACTTGTCACTGGTGTCACGTCATGGAGCGGGAAAGCTTTGACAATATCGCCATCGCTCGCCTGATGAACGAACATTTTATATGTATCAAAGTGGATCGAGAACGGCATCCTGAAATCGATGAAGTTTACATGACAGCAGTCATGATGATAGCGGGGCACGGAGGTTGGCCCATGTCCAGTTTTTTAACACCAGACGGCAAACCATTTTGGGGCGGCACTTATTTTAGACCAGACACCTTTACAGATTTACTAAAACAAATTGCCCAATTATGGCAACAACAGCGTCCCAAACTCATCGCGCAAGCCAACTACATTACCACCGCCGTCAGCCAAGTAACCGCAGCCAGCGGCAAAGCGCGTGAAATTGGCGAAAATGCCATTCAGCAAGCCATAATCAACATCCTATCAAGACACGACAATTTTCTAGGAGGATTTGGCAACGCCCCCAAATTTCCCAATGAAAATTTGCTCCTACTCCTGCTCGAATCAGCCCAGCGGGGCAACAAGCAAGCCCTTGCAGCCGCTGAAAAAAGCCTAACGGCAATGGCACAAGGCGGTATTTATGACCAAATAGGCGGAGGCTTTCATCGCTACGCCACCGACGAACATTGGCTCACCCCTCATTTTGAAAAAATGCTTTACAATCAAGCCAATCTCGCTCGCGCCTATCTAATTGCTTACCAATTAACGGGCAAAACCACCTATGCCACCGTTGCCAGACAAACACTAGACTACGTGCTGCGAGAAATGACCTCACCTCAAGGCGGCTTCTACTCAGCAACCGATGCCGATAGCGAAGATGAAGAAGGGCTCTTTTTTCTCTGGACACCGGCACAGATACGCACAGTGCTTGATAAAGAACACGCCCAATTAGCACAAAGCCTCTATGATGTGACTGAGCGTGGCAATTTTGAAGGTAAAAATATCCTCTCTTTGCCGGATTCTTTGGAAAAGTACGCCAAAAAACACGCCATACCAATCGCACAATTGATTAAAAAAGTTGAATTTATTAGAAAACAATTGCGCCGTGCCAGAGACAAGCGTGAACCGCCCTTGCGTGACGACAAAATCCTCACCGCTTGGAACGGCATGATGATTACTACGCTGGCTCAGGCAGCCGACATTTTAAAGGAACCGCGTTACTTAGTAGCGGCGCAACGTGCAGCAAACTTGATCTTATCAAAACAGGAGCATGGCGAATTGTGGCGCGTCTATCTGCATGGCACAGCCTCAATTTCTGCTCATCAACAAGATTATGCCTACTTTGCTGAAGCATTGATAAATCTCTATGATGCCAGCGGAAAAAGCCTTTGGCTAGAAAGCGCAAGAGAAATAGCAGATAGCATGTTGGCACACTTTTGGGACAAAGCGCAGGGCGGCTTTTTTATGAATAGGGCAGACAATACGCTGCTGATTGCCCGTCCCAAAAGTCCCGCAGATCGGGCTATTCCGTCGGGCAACGCCGTCGCGGTTCGAGTCTTAGCCATGTTAGCCGCCCGCACCGGTATTGAACGTTATCGTGACAAAGCCAATGCCACCCTTAATACCTTTTCTGAAGCAATTACAAAACACCCCGCCCGTTATGCCTATATGTTACTCGCAGCTGACGAGTTACTCCACGGAGAGGCTGGAATGCCACGCTATGGAGCGCGTGGCGCGGTGAAGGCGACGGCAAAACTGGAAGAGACTTGGATTATAGTAGAACTCAATATGCGTGAAGGCTGGCATATTAATGCCCATCAGCCGTTGCAAAAAAATATGATTGCTACTGTCGTGAGCCTTGATGGCGGACAACTGGGGCAAGTATATTACCCAAAACCCCAATATCTCCGCCTCTCCTTTCAGCGAGCCACTTTAGCACTTTATCAAGGAACAGTGCGCTTGCGTGGAAAATTGATCTCGCAAAATCCCACCTCGGTGTCAGTCAAAGTCCAATATCAGGCTTGCGATGATAAAAGCTGTTTGCCGCCGGAGGAAATGGTTTTTAATTTATCAGCAAAGTAGAAAGGCTTTTAAAACAATAAACGAATCGCCAGAATTTATGATTCGTTTATTTCCTAACCTCGAATAATACTATGATGCCAAAAATACACATCCTAAGTGATTTACATCTTGAATTTGCCCCTTTCAAGCCTCCAGAAACGGAAGCGAATATAGTAGTACTCGCAGGAGATATTCATATCGGTCAAAAAGGCAAGCAATGGGCAAAACAATCCTTTCATGATAAAACCGTTATCTATGTCTTAGGCAACCACGAATATTATGGCAATGCCATTCCTAAACTCACAAATAAAATACGTGAAGCGGGCACTCATCTACATATTTTGGAAAATGAGCGCCTTGAAATAGAGGGCTTGACATTTCTAGGCTGTACTCTCTGGACGGATTTTAAATTATTTGGTGATCCACATATTGCCGGTTATCATGCACAAACGATGATGAATGATTACCACAAAATCAGAGTCAGTCCCGAGTTTAGAAAATTACGTGCCATTGATACAGCGTTATTTCATTCTCGTTCACTGAAATGGCTACAAAATGAATTGTTAAATGTCAATCCACAAAAAACGATTGTGATTACACATCATGCGCCCAGTTTATACTCAATACCAGTCGAATACCGTTCAGATTTATTAAGTGCTGCATTTGCCTCAGCACTTGACGATTTTATCATCAATTCAGGGGTAAGCCTTTGGATTCATGGACATATTCATGATAATTTTGATTACAAACTCGGTAACACCCGTGTTGTCTGTAATCCAAGAGGCTATCCTGATGAAAAAGTATTAAATTTTAATCCAGAGTTCGTTGTATAGGCAGAATGGTAAGTTCGTTCGTAGTAGGCGATTTATCGCCTACTAGCCAGCGGATTTTGATGCGCCACTTTAAAATCTTCACTGCCTACCCAAACATAAGGACAGGCTCGATCACACAAGCTTTCAAAAAAAGGACTTGAAAGCTTTAACTGATAAGGGGAGGGGAGCAAGGATGAAGGGTAAGGAAAAATCCGACAGTGCATTATTCAGAGAAGCCATGCGGGGAGTCAAACCGCTAAAAAGTGACAAAGTACCATTGACAAAGCCACGCCCAAAAGCTGTTCCCAAACAACGCTATTTAGATGAGAGCTTAGTACGCGAGGAGATGCTTTCAGACAACTACGATTCGGCGGAATTAGAAACGGGAGAGGAAATGTTATTTGTACGTCCGGGCATACAGCATCGTGTCCTGGCAAAATTGCGACGCGGACAGTTTAATATCGATGCAGAATTAGATTTGCATGGCATGATAGTGCGCGAGGCACGGCTAAAAGTGACCCATTTTTTACGTGAATGTCAAAACAGCAAAGTTCGCTGTGCGCGAATCGTGCATGGTAAAGGCTATGGCTCCTGGCAAAAGCTACCTGTTTTGAAGAACAAACTGAATAAATGGCTGCGACAACGCGATGAAGTGCTCGCGTTTTGTTCAGCACGTTCGGTAGATGGGGGGACGGGAGCGGTGTATGTATTGATTAAGCGAAAATAAAACGGGAGTGGCTTGCACCACTCCCGCTTATTAGCTTAGTTTAAGACTTGATTATTGGTTGCCATTACCACCACTTGGAGGGGCAGAAGGTGGAGCATAATCACCTCTGTGGCCGGGATTACCCCAAGCACCAGGATAACCACCACCGTAAGAAGGAGCATAACCACCCCAAGGCATGCCGCCGCCATAATAAGGATTACCATAGCCGGGATTACCATAGCCGTAAGGACCATAACCATGATAATCACGACCATAGCCACGACCATAGCCACGACCACCAGCGGACGTACTAAAATTCATATCGCCCCAACCGTTGCCATCCATCCAGTCGTCCATATAGTTGGAACGAGAGCCGGGCCAACCACCCCAAGGGCTACCACCCCAAGGGCTACCACCCCAAGGGCCACCACCCCAAGGACCACCACCCCAGCCACTGCCAGGCCAACTATTACCCCACCAAGCCTGTGCGGGTGCAGCGAGAACGGCGCCACCAAGAATGGCAGACAATGCTACAGCTTTAGCAAAATGTCTCATTTATTTACCTCCAAAAAATGTAGGAAATGATTTAAAAGTTGAAAATGCAATTTAACACACGATTACTTAAATAAGCAATCCACGTCTCATCCAGTCAAACTACTATTTAGGATTACTTTACCAAAAAACAACCCATGCTCAAAAAAAAATAATCCTGCAAAGAAAGAATTGAGTAAGTCTACAAATTAATTATTCCTTTAGTCAATAAAATTATAAAAATGAGAATAAATGTTCTTATTTTTCAAATAGTTGAATTTATATTAATAAACAATAATATAATTGTATCATTATTATAATTATTCTTCAGCACATCAACTAGATGGATAGAGCACGGTGACAAGAAGGGAGCCGCTTGCACCACTCCCTCCTACAGCTGTTTAATTATTTATCGGTCTCACTTGAAGGACGATCTTGTGGCGCTGGCTGACCACATGGGGCACGACCATAACCTGGAGCACCCCAGCCGCCGCCATAAGGATAACCCATGCCGCCGCCATAAGGATAACCATAGCCGTAAGGACCATAACCATAATAATCACGACCATAGCCACGACCATAGCCACGACCACCCATGGACGTACTAAAATTCATATCGCCCCAACCAAAGCCATCCATCCAATTATCGTTCCAGTTGTTGCCACCACCTGGCCAACCCCACCAAGCTTGTGCCGGCGTAGTAGCTAGAATCGCACCACCTAAAATGGCAGACAGTGCCACTGCTTTCGTCAAATTTTTCATAATATTACCTCCAGATAGTAAGTCCATCGACCTCTTAACTACATGTTTAAATAGGACACTCAACAAGCTGAGCGACGGCGGGCAGAATACATAACTTAAAGAATATTAGCAATAGCTAATTTTCTAATATTCAAATATTTTAATATTAAGCACTTGTTTTTTTTTACAAAAAAAAATTAAAAAAAATTTTAGACCTTTGCGGTTAAACGAAAAAATGCTATAATAAATCAAGACAAACCTGACAGGTATCAAAAACCTGTCAGGTTAAACGAAGTAACGGAACGTTCATTTTTCGAGAAAAGGTCCCTCCTAACGTCGGGAGTCATGGGTATTAGTCTCCCATGACTGATTTTGAGGATAAAATATTTTTATCTCGATCTTCTAAACCATCGCCGCTGCCGATACCCCGCCATCCTCTCGCTAGTCCCATTTTCTGCGACCCTAAAAAACGCGATATGAATCACAGACTCATCTGCCACGAGGGCAGAACCAACCATCGCTCTCCCCTCAAAACGATGATCGTCCCCATATCCCGTTGAAGGATAATGTTGCACCGTGCAATCTCCGATTGCCGCTAAAAATGCCTGCGCTTTCTTGACAGACGGCTTATCGCTCTGCTCAGTCGGCTGGTGCACCGCATCCATGGCATAACTTTTGACCAGTTTTGGATGCAACTGTTGATAGGCAGAAGCATGGGAAAGTATATCAAAACCAACCACTTGGCCATTGAGCATGACCAACAGACCGTGCTGCTGAGGCTGAGACTCAAAGGCTTTTTCATACTCCGCCAGATCACTTGCCTTCGATTCATAGACATCCCGCATCGCGCCCGTCGGTGAAGCAACCTTTGTAGCCGCTGATAACTCCTGAATCTCACCCCAGACGGCACCTTGATCAGAGCTATAGCGCCTCTCTCGGCGCAGCGATTCGTGTACAGACCGTGTTTTGGTTGACCTGATACTACGCGCCATGACATGTCCTGAGCTTGAAAACTCCGCCGATGAATAGGCCCACCGTCCTTGCTCCGTGCAACTGACGGGGATGACAGTCTCAATTTCGGGCTTGAGCAGAATGGTTGTGTTTAACACACGATTTTGTTTTGCGCCCATCAACTCCTCGCCATCGAGCAAGAGTACATATTGGGCAGCAGTGTTAGTCACTTTTAATTCTGGCACCGAGCCAGACTCATCTATTTCAGTGATTTTAAGCACTTGCTGATCTAATGCGTCCTGCAAGGTGAGGTATTCAGGGCCATCATCGCCCGGGGCGAAAAGGGGGATCGTTGCCATGTTCTTGAATTCTTGAACATATCCCAATTTCAATGACTCAAGGTATTTATTGATAGTGGGAACCATCTTTAAGTTCTCCTATTAAATAAAAGTGCATCATAACAGACCTGCGGGGTTGCCAGGTCTTTAAAGTTGCACATCGCGTATGTTATATTTGCTGGGCTACGCCCTGCTAAAATCATATTTCATCATAATTTTTTATTTTTTTTATCACATCTTATTATGAACTGGTTTATAAAAACACTCACTGGCTCAATTGGACAAAAAATCCTTATGTCAATCACGGGATTATTTTTAATCTCGTTTTTAATGGTGCATCTCACCGGCAATTTAATGCTGTTTAAAGGCGATAACGGAGCGGCGTTTAATGCCTACGCGCATTTTATGTCCACCGCCGGGATTATTCGCGTCGCCGAAATCATTTTAGTCTTAGGCTTTATGTTACATATCTACACAGCTTGGAGACTGACTCGACACAACCAGCAGACACGTCCACAAGGCTATATCTACAATCGCCCTGATGCCAATAGCTCATGGTTTTCACGCCATGCAGGTATCACAGGATCAATAGTGTTAATTTTTTTAGTGACACACCTACACAACTTTTGGTTTAGATATAAATTTCAAGCGAACATTCCGCTGGCAGCCGACACTGACTATAAAGACATGTACTGGTTAGCACAAACCGTCTTTCAGCAAGAATGGTGGTTTGCCATCTTATACATTGTCGCAATGCTATTTCTCGGCTTTCACCTAGCACACGGATTTGAAAGTGCTTTTCAAACGCTGGGCATCAATCATAAAAAATACACGCCCCTTATTCAAAAACTCGGACTGCTATTTGCCATTGTGGTGCCGGCAGGTTTCGCGGTTATGCCAATTTATTTTTTAGTACTTTCCTTTTAAACGAAATTTTGGAGTCCAAGATTTATCTTGGGCGACCGCGCACTCCCAAGATAAATCTTGGACTCCAAAATCGAACCCGGCCAATATGTAAAATGAAGGAACTTACCTACAAATGCAACAAAATATCTTAATCACCGGAGTCAGTTCAGGCATTGGACATGGACTACTCAACCACTATCTGAGCAATGCAGATTATCATGTTTACGCTGTGAGTCGAAGGAGCGTTGCAACCCGCTCAGAACGTTTTCATTTTGCCAGCTTAGATATCGGCAAACTAGACGAGATTGAAGAAACAATAACCAGCTTACTAAAAGGGGTCAATTCCCTAGAATTGGTCGTTTTGAATGCCGGAGTACTCCCACCTTTTGGTGATCTCAAGGACACGGCTATGGCTGATATCAACGACACCATGCAAGTCAATGTTTGGGCAAATAAAGTATTACTTGATTGTTTGCTTGCTGCTGTGCCAAAGATCAAACAAGTGATTGGCATCTCTTCCGGAGCCTCACAATCGGGTAATCGGGGATGGAACGCCTATGGTATCTCTAAAGCGGCACTAAACATGTTACTTGCACTTTATGCGGCGGAAAATCCCTCAATTCATTTCACCGCTTTAGCACCCGGTTTAATAGATACCGCCATGCAAACTTATATCAATCAACTAGAGCCTTTAGACATTTACCCAACATTAAAGCGATTACAAAGTGCTAGGAACACGCCTGATATGCATTCACCTGAAGAAGCCGCTCCCAGGTTGGCACAAGCGTTTAAACAAGTGCTTTCCTTGCCAAGTGGGCAATATGTGGATGTTCGTCATTTAGCCCATAAATAGGCGATAAATCGCCTACTACGAACTTTCGAGGATAAAGTTTTTGCTCCAGTTCTCTAGTTCTCTACGAGACCGAGACTTCTGTGCCGGACGGGGTTTTTAATTTAATGCAACCAGTTCTCTCACTCCGTTCGAGACGACGTTTCTGTGCCGGACGGGGTTTGCAACCCCGTCCGTAACGTTTCTGATAAGGAGAATTGTAGGGTGGATTACGCTCAGCTACTCAACCATACATTTATTGTGGAAATAGCCTTAAATCAAAAACCATGTCCAGACTACAAATCCAAAACTACCACACCGAAATCATCCAATACGGCGGCTCGCATAAAGAAAGCAATACTGATTCAAGGCGGAAACGAAGTCCAGCGCGTCTGTCTCAATGGCAGACGCAGAAAAATTGGATGCCCTATTGACGCATTTTATCAATTATGAACGCCCAGAAGTTAAGACATTTCGGCAAGCGATTGAACACTTTAAAGCAGATTTACCAACCATTCTCAACACATTACGAAAAAAGTAAGTAGACACTCCGAAAACCAACAATAAATTTAAAATCGCCTTTAAAAGTTTATTTACGCTCTGCCAACAGTCGATTAACCAAAAAATCAACACCTTTGATATTCGGGAAATGATTATTCAACATATTCTCACCGAAGATATAATTGAATATTTGCCCAAAAATAGGCTACGGGCTAAGTATCTAAAAGAAATTCATTGCAATGAGTTAGCGATTTTGCCTTATTACATTGCCAAGCTGAATATCGAATATACTTACCAGCAAAAAATGGGGGAGTATGAGGAATTTCCGCATATTTGCTTTGTGGATACTTTGGGCTTTGAGCATAGCTATCAAAATCAACAGAAAAGCTTATCTAACTTATATCGCTAATAGCTCGGCGCAGAAGACTAAGCTTTATGATATGTATGCGCGATTTTTTCGGTGGGCGAGTAACCGTTTATATTTAATAATATTTATGTGGTGGATTTA
The DNA here is from genome assembly GCA_039714115.1 of Pseudomonadota bacterium. Classification (GTDB taxonomy): domain Bacteria; phylum Pseudomonadota; class Gammaproteobacteria; order Beggiatoales; family Beggiatoaceae; genus Thiomargarita. The sequence continues at coordinate 18,760 of JBDLJY010000026.1, forward strand.
GGTGGTGATGTTAGAAAAAATCCGAAACTGTCTGGTGCTAAAAATAATGTGTTTGGGATTCAAACGGGGGTAGCGATTTCGTTTATGGTAAAGCGACAGGGTGGTACATTGGCGTGCCAAATTCATTATGTGATGTGCGCCGCCCGGAAATGGAAATAGCCGCAGACAAATTGGCATTTCTACGAACTTCCAAATTTAAGGAAATTGACTTTGACAGAATTATGCCCGATAAAAATCATAATTGGCTCAATCTCGCTGAGAATGATTTTGATGAATTGTTGCCTTTGGCGAATAAGGAAACTAATTGTTTACCCCTCTATCGCTACAAAGACGGCAACCGCGAAGAAAACATCACCGACTGGGGCTTAAACCAATTCCGCACCCATTACCAAGACGACACTATCACCAAAGTGGACATTTTTCACTACACCTACGCCGTTTTACACCACCCGCAATATCGAGAAAAATACGCTCTCAACCTAAAGCGCGAATTTCCCCGCCTCCCGTTTTATGAAGACTATAAATTGGGCAATCGCAGTGCATTAGAATTGCCGAAAAATTCAACACCTACCGTTTTGCTGATTACATGGAGCCGGTGATTGAATTACTACAACGGGTGTGTATTGTGAGCGTGGAGACGATGGTGATTATTAGAAAAATGCCTTGAATTGTTGTCCACTTGTCCCCAACCCACACTCTTTGCACAGCATCGATTCCGGCATTCCGTAACAAAGTTTGGGAACGATAAAAACTGCTTATAAGCCGTTGCCAATTATGTGATAACTGATAACATTTTAAAAAATGCAAGCACAACCACATATTTTAGTTGTAGAAGATGAAGCCGCTATTCGCGAGATGCTACAGTTCCCCTTAAATAAGGCGGGTTTTGTCGTTGAAGAAGCTGCGGACGTTTATCAAGCAAAAACCTTGATTTTTAATCGCTTACCTGAACTCATTTTGCTTGATTGGATGTTGCCAGATACTAGCGGTATTGAGTTTGCGAGGCAACTGAAAAAAGACTCTAAAACTCAGCAAATACCTATCATCATACTCACGGCGCGTGGTGAAGAAGAAGACAAAATTCGTGGCCTTGAAGTGGGGGCTGATGATTATGTCACTAAACCCTTCTCGCCGCGTGAGCTCATTGCTCGCATCAAAGCAGTGATGCGTCGTGTATCAACACATAGCGAAAAATTGGTTGTAAAAGATTTGCAACTTTATTCGGTTGAACATCGCGTGATGGTAGGCACTGATGAAGTACAAATGGGGCCGACTGAATTTAGGTTATTGCAATTTTTTATGCAACATCCAGAGCGGGTGTATAGCCGCGATCAGCTACTTGACCAAGTATGGGGAGCCAATGTATATATTGAAGAACGTACCGTTGATGTTCATATTCGCCGTTTGCGTAAAGCCTTGGCACCGCATGGCTATGATCGCCTCGTGCAAACCGTTCGCAGTGTTGGATATCGATTCTCGGTACGCGAATAACTAATATGTCTAGAGCTTGGATTCAAGAATTTTGGCGGCTGCTCGGTTTGATAGTGGGCATGTTGTTTATTGGTTTCTTGACGGGACAGATTGTTTTATTTTTATTTATAGCGATTTTGATTTATCTGAGTTGGCATTTATTCAATCTGTATCGTTTAGAGCACTGGTTTACTCATAGCAAGAAAATTTATCCCCCAGAAGCTGTGGGTATTTGGGGCGAAGTGTTTTATCATTTTTATCGCCTACAACAACGCAACCGCAAACGCAAGCGTAAACTGAGTGCGATGCTCAAACGCTTTAAAAAATCGACCGCTGCCATGCCCGATGCCGCTGTCGTACTCGGACAAAATTTTGAAATTGAATGGCTTAACAAAGCAGCCCATCGCTTACTAGGCTTACAGTCTCCCCAAGATATAGGCAAACCCATTACTAATTTCATACGCTCTCCCGCTTTTTCTCAATATCTTGCCAATGATGATGAAAAAAGTGCCATCAATTTAGCTTCTCCCACCGATCCCAATATTATATTAAGAATGCACATTGTGCCTTATGCTGGCAATCAGCATTTATTATTGGCTCGAGATGTGACACAAATTCATCTTTTGGAGCAAATCCGCCGCGACTTTATCGCTAATGTCTCGCACGAACTCCGCACACCATTGACAGTGATTAACGGTTTTATTGAAACCATGCGTGGTGAGGATTGTCCTAAAGAATGGGAACGCCCCTTATTGTTAATGGCTCAACAAACGGCACGGATGTGTAACATTATTGAAGATTTATTGCTTTTGTCGCGTTTAGAATCGGCACCGGCAATGGAGATGACGCAGCCTATTGTTGTCGCTGATATGCTCAAGAGCATTTGTGAAGAAGCGCAAATACTCAGTGGGGAGAAAAACCATCACATCTCTTTAGATGCGGATAAAAATTTATCCCTTAACGGATATGCACAAGAATTGCGGAGTGCTTTTTCCAATTTGGTATTTAATGCAGTACGTTATACGCCGGCAGGCGGTTCTATTAAGCTGCGGTGGTATCAGGATAAAAAGGGGAGACATTTTGAAGTCAGAGATACGGGCGAAGGTATAGCACCAGAACATTTGCCACGTTTAACGGAACGTTTTTATCGGGTAGATGTGGGACGTTCACGCAGTCAAGGGGGAACAGGATTGGGTTTGGCTATCGTCAAACATGTTCTCAATCGTCATCAAGGAGAATTGCGTATAGAAAGTACGGTGGGCGAGGGTAGTACTTTTTGGTGTGATTTTCCCTAATAATATATATTGGAGTCCAAGATTTATCTTGGGCAATCTAAAAATCCTATTTCTTAAATAATACCTTCGCCAATTTAAGGGTTCTAAAACTTATACACAACATGGTTTTCCTTGGTTCGCTCTCTATGATGAACATCAGGGAGATGTTGATCAATCCAATATCCTTTCCCAAGTGAAGTCAGTTAAAGAAATGGATAAGAAAAAAGGCTTTGCCCCTCAACAAGATGATTCAGGTGTCGAGATTTCAGATGAGCAAGTGAAAAAACTCAAGCTGGAATCTGAGGTGGTGAGAGATGGGAAATGGTAGATAGAGTATTTTTTTGGGTTCCCACGCGCCGGCGCTCATCGTTATACACAAGTGTCTCTGAAAGTTGTAACTGATTGATTTTATAATCATCGTTCAAAAAGCTTGTCCCGAAGCCTGTCCCGACGGAGGAGGGATCTTGAGGGATCGGATTTTTTTGGGCACCGACGCATGGTTAAAAATCCGATTTTTCCAAAAAATCGGATTTTTGGGGCACGATGCATGGTTAAAAATCCGATTTTTCCAAAAAATCGGATTTTTTTTGCACCAACGACAGCCCGCAGCCCGATTACTACCGGATCAACATCAGGCGGGTTCTACCATTTCCAGATACCCTTAACCAAGCGAAGCCAGTGTAGCATTAAGCGTTGCACTGGGATGCATAGCGACAGAGGTCTTGTCATTATCCGGATGATAGTAACCTCCGGTATCGACTGCTACGCCCTGAGCACCGATCAGTTCCTGATTGATCTTATCTTCGTTATCCGCAAGATGCAGCGCCAGCGGTGCGAAGCGAGCTTTCAGTTCGGCATCCTTGGTCTGCTCGGCCAGCGCCTGCGCCCAGTACATGGCGAGGTAGAAGTGACTACCACGGTTGTCCTGCTCATTCACTTTGCGCGAGGGTGACTTGTTTTCGTCTAGGAACTTGCCGGTCGCCTTATCGAGGGTCGAGGACAGGACCTTGGCCTTTTCATTGTTGAATGTGTTGCCAAGGTGCTCAAACGACGCTGCAAGGGCCAAGAACTCACCCAGGGAGTCCCAACGGAGATGGTTTTCCTGCTGCAACTGCTGGATGTGCTTGGGTGCGGAACCGCCTGCACCGGTCTCGAACAGACCGCCACCGTTCATCAGCGGCACGATGGAGAGCATCTTGGCGCTGGTGCCTACTTCGAGGATCGGGTAGAGATCGGTGTTGTAGTCACGCAGTACGTTACCGGTAACTGAGATGGTGTTTTCACCCGCCCGCATCCTCTCCACCGAGAGCTTTGCCGCGTCATAGACGGACATGATGCGGATATCCAGGCCACTGGTATCGTGGTTCGGCAGATATTGTTCCACCTTCTTTTTGATCTCGACATGGTGGGCGCGGTGGTCATCCAGCCAGAAGATCGTCGGCCAGCCGGTCGCCTTGGCACGGGTCACGGCCAGTTTCACCCAATCCTGGATCGGGGCATCCTTAACCATACATAAGCGCCAGATATCACCCTCTTCCACATTGTGCTCGTGGATGATGTTGCCGTTGGCGTCTACGACGCGAACGGTACCGTTGCCCGGCATTTCAAAGGTGGTGGGGTGAGAGCCGTACTCTTCCGCTTTCTTAGCCATCAGGCCCACATTGGGCACGGTGCCCATGGTAGCAGGATCCAGCGCACCGTTTTCGATGCAGTTATCAATGGTGGCCTGGTAGAGCGGCGAGTAGCTGTGATCAGGGATCACGAACTTGGTGTCTTTCTGCTTGCCGTCGGGACCCCACATCTGACCAGAGGCACGGATGGCAGCGGGCATGGAGGCGTCGATAATGATGTCACTGGGAACATGCAGGTTGGTGATACCCTTGTCGGAGTTCACCATGGCAATGGCGGGACGGTTCTTGTACTGCTCCTGGATGTCCGCCTCGATCTCGGCCTTCTTGTCAGCAGGCAGCTTCTCGATCTTGGCGAAGAGGTCGCCAATACCGTTATTGAAGTTAACACCGAGTTCCTTGATGGTCTCGGCGTGCTTTTCGATCACATCCTTGTAGAAGACCTTAACGCAGTGGCCAAAGATGATAGGGTCGGAAACCTTCATCATGGTGGCCTTCATGTGCAGGGAGAACAGCACGTCCTGAGCCTTGGCGCCTGCCACCTGCTCCCCAAGGAACTTGACCAGGGCGTTCTTGCTCATGAAGGTGGCATCGACCACTTCACCCGCTTCCAGCGGCACTTTCTCTTTCAGCACGGTGACGCTGCCGTCCTGAGCGACGAACTCGATCTTGGCATCGGTGGCCGCGGCCATGGTGGTGGACTTCTCGTTGGAGCAGAAGTCACCGCTGCTCATGGTGGCAACGTGAGATTTGGAGTCCTTGCTCCAGGCGTCCATGGAATGTGGATTCTTCTTGGCGTAGTTCTTGACCGAGGTAGGCGCCCGGCGGTCGGAGTTACCTTCACGCAAGACAGGGTTTACGGCACTACCCAATATCTTGGCATATCTAGCCTTGATCTTCTTCTCAGCATCGCTTTTCGGCTCCTCCGGATAGTCCGGCAGGTCATAGCCCTGAGACTGCAATTCTGCGATAGCAGCCTTCAACTGCGGGATAGAGGCACTGATGTTAGGCAGTTTGATGATGTTGGCCTCAGGTTTCTTGGCCAGCTCGCCCAGAGCAGTCAGCTCGTCGGGAATTCTCTGCTCTTCCGTCAGATTCTCCGGGAAGTTGGCGATGATACGACCCGCCAGGGAAATGTCTCTGGCTTCAACGTCAATGCCGGTTCCCTCGGTAAAGGCCTTGACGATGGGAAGGAACGAGTAGGTCGCCAGCATGGGCGCTTCATCGGTCAGTGTCCACATAATCTTTTGTGACATGCTTTCTTTTTTCCTCAGTTAGTTTGAACATAAATCTTGCAACTGCTTGCAGAATTCAGAGTTTATCTTAACGTGTAGATATGTTAGGCGAGTTCAATAATTAAAAAAAGTCGATTATATTTGTTATACTGTTCGTAAAATACGAAGTCAAGGGCAAACGATACAATACAATTTTATTTATCTTAACGTGTATGCTAGGCGGGTTCAATAATTAAAAAAAGTCGATTATATTTGTTATACTGTTCGTAAAATACGAAGTCAAGGTAAATCAATGGTTAACTACAAGCATCTGTATTATTTTTGGGCGGTGGCTAGGGAGGGTGGCGTCGCCCGGGCCAGTGAACGGCTGCACCTGACACCGCAAACGATCAGTGGACAACTGAGCCTGCTGGAAGATTATCTGGGGACGGCTTTGTTCACCCGGGTCGGGCGCAACCTGGAAATCACCGAGACCGGGCGGCTGGTATTGAGCTATGCCGATGAAATCTTCTCGCTGGGCGGTGAGCTGGAAGATGTGATACATCGGCTGCCGGATGGTCGTCCCCAGCTGTTTCGGGTTGGCGTGGTTGATGTGCTGCCCAAGTCCATCGCCCATCGTATTCTCAAGCCTGCTCTACAGATGCCGGAGCCGGTGCGCATGATCTGCCGCGAGGCGAGTCTTGATGCGCTGTTGGCGGAACTGGCTGTGCATCGACTTGATCTGGTACTGGCCGACCGTCCTATCCCTCCCACAGTCAGTACACGTGGTTTCAGTCACAAGCTTGGTGAGTGTGCAGTCAGCTTCTTTGCCACAGAGAAACTGGAAAAGAAGCTAACAGGTGATTTCCCCCGCTGTCTGGATGGCGCACCGCTATTGTTGCCCAGTAGTGGTAATCAGCTGCGTTCCGGTATTGACCAGTGGCTAGACAAACATCGCATCCATCCGCACATGATTGCCGAGTTTGATGACAGCGCACTGATGAAGGCGTTTGGGCAAGAAGGTGCGGGGATATTTATCGCGCCTGCTGCTATCGAGGCAGAGGTGGAGTGGCAGTATCAGGTAACTGCGATTGGCCGGGTCGATGAGGTGAAAGAGCCTTTCTACGCCATATCCGTTGAACGCCGGATCCTGCACCCTGTCGTCTCTGCGGTGATAGAGGCAGCCCACGAGTCGCTGTTTGCCGATAAATCGAAAAAACAGAACAGATGACATATAAGATTCAACTTATTATTTTTTCACGAAAGGGATAAAGTTTACTTGTGAAAGCAAAGCTAATAGTACCTTACTACGAAGAATCTTATGTTTGCCAACATTTCTCAAAAAATACTTGGGACTATCAGGCAGTGGTTTGAGATCGCCCTGTTTCCTACCGGACCAGTGCTCATCCCTATCAAGGTACGCCTGAATGAATCCAGACATCGACAGCTTTCCAACAGCAGTAATTGTTAGATGTTCAGATAAATTATTTCGCCATAAGGGCAGACACTTATGTCTGTCCCTACGTTGACGAATGTTTATCTGCCCTAAGCTGTCTAGGTGAAATTATTTATCTGAAAAACTATAATTTATTGAAAGAAATGAAAAATAACTTGTTAAAAAACCTAACTCAATACCCAGAAGTTGTCACAGTTCTTGATAGTTGCCCCAACTTAGTCATCGCAGATAACACCAAACAATTGCTAGACTTAGCTTGTGGTAATGCCGAACAAGATTTCTTCAAAGTCGAGTACGATCTGCCTGATGGTCGTTGTGTGACTGAAGCCACTGTAGCACGAGTACGCAATGGCATTGCTGTCAACTATCTTGATCCTAACATGCGGCGACGTGATCCGGATTGTATGCTCATTGGGGATAACAAACCATCAGATAAACCAAGATTTCATGACCGCTTTAATGAAGACTTTACTCAACTGAGACAAGAAACTTTGGCTTGGCTAGCTAGCCAAAACTTGGCCGTATTTGCATTTAAAACGGGTGCTTATGATATGGGCGAAGATGCCCTTGCAATCGTTCCGGTCAATGCCGCATTTTTTGCCTTGGGACTTGCTCTTCTACAAGGAATTGTCTCTTCTGAAGAGATAGGCGAATCCTTTTCTCCCAAAGTGATTATTTATGTGGCTCCACCTTTTCGACAGACACATTTTGATAACAAACAGATTGTGGTCCATAATCGTTTGGATGAGATTCACGAAATATTTTCATACAACCTCTATCCGGGTCCCAGTGCCAAAAAAGGTGTTTATGGTGCGTTGATACGCCAAGGCGAAGCGGAAGGCTGGGTGACGGCTCATTGTTCTGCCGTTCAAGTGATTACACCGTATGATAATGTTGTGACTTTTATGCACGAGGGAGCCAGTGGCAGTGGTAAAAGTGAAATGCTCGAACAACCCCATCGTTTGCCCGATGGCCGGATGTTACAAGGGCATAATCTCGTCACTGGTGAAAAACTTTATTTGGAAATTCAACGCACTTGCGATTTGCATCCCATTTGTGACGATATGGCACTGTGCCATCCTGATCTCCAACAGGATAACGGCAAACTTTGGCTCATGGATGCTGAAAATGCTTGGTTCGTCCGTGTTAATCATATCAACGAGTATGGTGTTGATCCTGAACTGGAAAAGCTAACAGCCGCCCCATCAAAGCCTTTGTTATTCCTTAATATTGATGCCGTTCAGGGTAGTCGGGCATTAATTTGGGAACATATTGAAGACAGCCCCGGTATCCCCTGCCCAAATCCACGAGTTGTCATACCACGTTCAATCATTCCAGACATTGTTGCGCGGGAAGGCGTTAGTATAGATATTAGGAGTATGGGTATTCGGACTCCACCGTGTACACGAGAAAAACCGACTTACGGTATTATAGGAATGGTTCATATTCTACCACCCGCATTGGCTTGGCTGTGGCGTTTGGTCGTCCCGCGTGGCTTTAGCAATCCCAGTATTGTTGACACTGGGACTATGAGTAGTGAAGGGGTAGGAAGTTATTGGCCATTTTCAACGGGTAAACAAATCGAGCAAGCGAATCTGCTCCTACGCCAAATTGAAGAAACGGAGCGCACACAGTACATACTTATTCCTAACCAACACATAGGGGCATGGAAAACCGGTTTTATGTCGCAGTGGCTAGTGCGTGATTATCTGGCACGAAGAGGAAATGCTCGATTTAAGGATCACCAAATCGTTGCGGCACGATGTCCTTTGCTCGGTTATGCACTCAGCTCTATGCGTATTGAAGGAAGCCGTGTGTCACACTGGTTCTTAGAAGTGAATACGCAACCAGAAGTTGGTAACGAGGGTTATGATCAAGGAGCAAAGATATTGTTTGCCTATTTTCATGAACATCTTAAGCAATTTATCCAGCCCGATTTGTCTCCTCTGGGACGGCAAATTATAGAATGTTGTCTCAACAATGGCAACGTAGAGGACTACAAAGGATTCTTTCTTAAGTAGCTAATCCTGACATCATCTGGTATATGTCAGGGCAAATACACCGATTCGTCCCTCCAAAAGACGACGCTGGTAGGGGCAAATCCATGTATTTGCCCAATATAGCAGGTGTCATGCTTCAGTACTTATTTGCCCTTGACGAGTGCTTGCTGGTAGCCTTCTTTCACAATACATAAGTGCAAGGCATTTGCACTATATTATTGTTTGCATTGGCTTTAGCGGATTATTATGTTTTACACATACCATTAGGATTCTGAGAACCGTAGCTCTTGGATTCATCAAGCAAAATAGATTATGACTATCATTGGCTGGTAAGCTTACCCTTTGAGGACTATAGATTAATGAACAAAAGTACCCCTTCGTTATTCAAACAGCCGGTTACAGAACACGATAACTGGCATACACAGGAAATCGAACAAGTATTCGAGAGGCTAGAGACGACTTATAACGGCTTGTCCATGGAAGAAGCGCATCGCCGACTTTCTGAGTATGGGCCGAACCGCCTGCCAGAAGTGAAACCGCGCGGACCGTTCGTGCGCTTTTTCTATCAGTTCCATAATGTGTTGATTTACGTACTGCTCGGGGCGAGCGCGATTACCGCTGCACTGGGCCACTGGATAGATGCTAGTGTAATCCTCTGTGTGGTCGTCGTCAACGCGATAATCGGCTTCGTGCAGGAAGGCAAGGCAGAGGATGCCCTGCAAGCAATACGCCAAATGCTGTCGCCGCAAGCGATGGTGCTGCGGCGGGGCCGGCGCACCACCGTGCCAGCCGGTGATCTGGTGCCCGGTGATGTCGTGCTGTTGCAATCGGGGGACAAGGTGCCTGCCGATCTGCGCCTGTTCCGTGTCAAGAATCTACAAATTCAGGAATCTGTATTGACGGGTGAGTCGGTGGCAGTGGAAAAGGGAACTGAGCCAGTGAAACCAGATATGGCGCTCGGGGATCGCTACGGTATGGCCTATTCCGGCACTTTAGTAACGTATGGACAAGGGATGGGTGTGGTGGTAGAAACCGGCGTTGGTACTGAAATCGGCCGTATCAGCTCCCTTGTAGCGGGGGTGGAGCAGCTCACCACTCCACTTCTGCGCCAAATGTCTCAATTCGGTCGCTGGCTGACAGCAGGCATTATCGCCATTTCGATAGGCACCTTCGCATTCGGTGTGCTGGTCAGGGATTACACGGCTGTACAGATGTTTCTCGCGGCGGTGGGTTTGGCAGTGGCTGCGATCCCCGAAGGATTGCCGGCCATCATGACCATTACTCTGGCTATCGGCGTACAGCGCATGGCCGGTAGAAACGCTATTATCAGGCGTTTACCTGCCGTCGAAACCTTGGGTTCGGTAAGCGTCATCTGTACGGACAAGACCGGTACCCTGACCCGCAATGAAATGACAGTACGCACCATCACCACCAGCAGCGGTCGGTTCGAGCTGAGTGGCAGTGGCTATGACCCGCACGGCGGGATATCGTTGGCGAAAAAGGAGATATTGCCGGAAGAATACCCTCTGCTGCTGGAGGTGAGCCGGGCGATGGTACTGTGTAATGATGCGAGCTTGGATCGAGATGACGGTAATTGGCAGGTGCATGGTGATCCCATGGAGGGCGCTCTCTTGGTCGCGGGCCTCAAGGCCGGCTTGGTTCTGGAAACTGAAATCAGAACTTATCCGCGTACCGATCTCATCCCCTTCGAGTCCGAACACCGTTTCATGGCTACCCTGCACCACAGCCATCTGGGTGAGGCCTTCATTTTCCTCAAGGGGGCACCGGAGCGTGTTCTGGATATATGCACTTGGCAGCGCACACTTGGCGGAGACGAGCCCCTCGACCGGGCTTGGTGGGAGACACATATCGAGGAACGGGCCGCCCAAGGCCAACGGGTGTTAGCAGTGGCTTTCAAATCGGTACCCAGTGATAAGAGAGAGCTTGACTTCAGTGATGTCGAGAATGATTTGGTTATACTTGGCCTGTTAGGTCTGATCGACCCGCCACGGGTCGAGGCAATTGCGGCGGTTCGTCAATGCCAAGCGGCTGGTATCCGCGTTAAAATGATCACCGGCGATCATGCTGCCACGGCCCGCGCCATCGCTGGGCAGTTGCAGCTCGGTAACGCTGATGATGTCTTGACTGGCCACGAGCTAGAACAAATGAGCGAGGAGGAACTGCGCCAACGGGTACTGGATGTGGATGTGTACGCCCGTGTCAGTCCAAACCACAAATTGCAACTGGTCCGGCTGCTACAGGACCATGGCCTAGTCATTGCCATGACCGGTGACGGGGTCAATGATGCGCCGGCTTTGAAACGTGCTGATGTGGGCGTTGCCATGGGGTACAAGGGCACCGAGGCGGCCAAGGAAGCCTCTGAGATGGTGCTGATCGATGACAATTTTGTCTCCATCGCCCACGCCGTGGAGGAAGGGCGTACCGTCTATGACAACCTCAAGAAGGCGATCCTGTTCATCCTGCCTACCAACGGTGGAGAAGCCCTGACTATCATTGCTGCTATCCTTTTCGGCTTTCAGCAGTTACCACTAACAGCGGTGCAGATTCTCTGGGTGAACATGATTACGGCTGTCACTTTGGCACTGGCACTGGCGTTCGAGCCACCGGAGCCGATGGTGATGCAACGACAGCCGCGAAATCCTCAACAACCGATGCTGACTCTGCTGTTCCTGTGGCGAATTGCTTTCGTGTCCGTTATTTTGGTCACTGGCACCTTCGGTTTGTTTCTGTGGGAAATGGAACAGGGTGCCACTATCGAATATGCACGCACAGTCGCTGTGAATACACTGGTAATGTTTGAGATATTTTACCTGTTCAATTCCCGCTACATTATGGCCCCAGTACTTAACCGCGCCGGTTTATTGGGAAACCGATACGTGCTGCTGGCAATTGCTCTGCTGATTGTATTTCAGCTCGGCTTTACCTACCTCGAACCGATGCAAGCCTTGTTCGGTACCGCCGCCATCACGCCTGCCGCTTGGGGGACTATTGTTTTGGTCGCCTCGTCGGTGTTGATACTCGTTGAACTGGAAAAAGCGGTTATCCGGCACTTCGCCGGTTACGTTGGAGGACTGAACCGAGTGATTTACAGAGATTAATTGACAATCTTTAAATTTGGCAAACTAACAATAGCCTCTAGCCCACCGCCCACACGATGACGCAAGATAATATCTCCCCCATGAGCACGGGTTATATTCTCATATGCCGGACGGGGTTTGCAACCCCGTCCGTGACGTTTCCGCTCCTAAAACCGGCAGGGTTGCAAACCAAGTCAGGCATTTTTTTATTTAAAAATAAATCATTTATCTGTTTATCATACTGGCATTGGTCGCACGGCTGCGGGACGTTTCTAAACGATAAAAATGTTCAAATACCGTTTCCAAAGCCGCTTCAGGAATACCGGGCCCCTCATCCGCGACGATAATTTGCAATTGCTCGGACTGGTTTTTGAGGGTGACATGGGGAACTGTTTTATAGACGAAGCCTTGTTTAATGCCTTGTTTTGAGTCTTTGAGTTTATAGTAAGGAAATTTAGCCGTCATTAAACGAGTACGGGCTAGGGCTAAGGCAACTCGTGAGGTGTCGCAAGTTATCCAGCGTCTCCCCCATTGTTCGGCAATGTAGGCGGTAGTGCCTGAGCCGCAGGTTGGATCGAGGACTAAGTCGCCGGGATCGGTGGTCATTAGGAGGCAGCGTTCTATAACCGAATTTGCAGTTTGAACAACATACGATTTTTCTACTCCACTTTTTGTATTTTCCCATCGTTCATGGATAGGGATGACTGCAAAATCGTCCTCATAACGCTTGTACATAATAATGCTTCCTAACTTACTAATTCTTCCTGCTTTAACAAGATTATACATACCTGATAATGTAGTTTTCCAGTGAGTCCCCCGTTTGCATTTATATGTTTTTTCCTCAAACTGAAAATAAGATTCAGAACTTGTTTCACCTGCGGAATAAATTACATCCAATTTATAACGCTTACTCCCATATGGCAGAATTCAGGTTCCCATTTCTGTCTTAGTAAGGCGACGTGTTATACCAGCGTCGTTTTGAAGATAATCATATCTATCAAGAGAAGAATGTCCCACACGTCTACTGATATATAACTGACGAT
>JBDLJY010000027.1:0-31650 GCA_039714115.1 Pseudomonadota bacterium
TTTTTAACAAAGGTGATAGATGGTTTATCACCCCAGGGAACTTGCTCCTTAAACATAACCAGGCCAGATTTTGTGGTTTTGGCGTTTTAAAGTAAGTGTTTAGAGTAGAAATAATAGATAATTGATAATTGATAATTGACAACTGACAACTGATAACTGATATGCAATTGATTGACATTCCAGAACAAACACCTAGCTCAGAATTAGACGAAGAAATTCTTGAAATCTTTGTTGAAGAAATTGAGGAAATTTATCAAGAGATTGTCACCCACTTTAAGGTTTTGAAAAATCACCCCGCCAATTCCGAGTCTCTAAAAGAATTACGGCGCAATTTTCATACCCTGAAAGGCAGTGGGGGCTTAGTGGGTGCGACGGTGATTGGAGAACTAGGCATGCGCTTTGAAGAGATGTTTAATAAGGTCATTGATGGCAAACTGTCGATAAATAATGACATCTTGTCGCTGATGGAACAAGTTGAAAAGCTGTTGCCAAGCATGCTTAAACAGTTTCTGCACAATCAATCACCATCTGATGAAATGATTCTCTTAATTTCACAAGCGTATCATTTTACGTATGCTTAAGAGCCCCCCTAAAGACCTGCGAACCCAAGCCGCCTTGGTAACCCGTCTGTTAATGTCCCTTGTGTACTGAAACCCACGCCAGTCGCTCACGGACAACAGCCTGATGCAAGCGATAACACCAAACCGAGAGCGGATAACTGATATGCAAATTATTGATATTCCAGAACAAACACCTAGCTCAGAATTAGACAAAGAAATTCTTGAAATTTTCGTTGAAGAAGTTGGGGAGATTCTTGAAAACATTATCACCCACTTTAAGGCTTTCCAAAATGAACCGGCCAATTCTGAGTCTCTAAAAGAGTTACGGCGCGGTTTTCATACCCTGAAAGGCAGTGGGCGATTAGTGGGTGCTACGGTGATTGGAGAATTAGGCTGGCGCTTTGAAAATATGCTTAATAAAGTCATTGATGGCACACTGTCGAGAAATAACGACATGTTGTCGCTTATTGAGCAAGTTGAAAAAGTGTTACCAAGCCTGCTTGCTCAGTTTCAAGACAATCAACCCCCACCTGATGATGTGGTTCTCTTAATCTCACAAGCGGATTATTTAACGCATCACTCCGACAGCCATCAGTCTCCCAGAGAACCTCCGCATAAAGATGAACTGGTAGAGCCCTTGGACTTGTCCGACCTTGAACTGGAACTTTCGGCCCTGGATTTGCCCGAAGGTGAACCGCTACTAAAGCCCTTGTCCGAAGGTGAACTGGAACTTTCGGCTCTGGATTTGCCTGAAGGTGAACCGCTACTAGAGCCCTTGTCCGAAGGTGAACTGGAACTTTCGGCTCTGGATTTGCCTGAAGGTGAACCGCTACTAGAGCCCTTGTCCGAAGGTGAACTGGAACTTTCGGCTCTGGATTTGCCCGAAGGTGAACCGCTACTAGAGCCCTTGTCCGAAGGTGAACAAAAACTTGAATCCCCGTCTGCGCCGAAAAAACCGCCAGGACCCAGTACGCCCGCTGCGGAAGAGCCCCCTGATGAAGTCAAGGAGATATTTCTTGAAGAGGCTGATGAAATCATCGAAAAGACCCAATCTATGCTAGAACGCTGGATCGCAGAGCCTAATAATATGCAGTTGATGAAAGATTTGCAACGTCAACTGCATACCCTAAAAGGGGGGGCTCGCATGGTGGGCATTGTCCCACTGGGCGATCTGAGTCACCAGATGGAAGATATACTGAAACGAATTGTTGAGGGTACCGCCCAATCCAATACTAGGCTACAAGAGATTGTGCAAAATAGCGTAGATGAACTGGCGACCATGTTAGAGGCTGTGCGCGATCATGTAGTCTTGGACATACCCACGGATTTGATTAAGCAAATCAATGCGGCGCTGGGAGTTGAAGGGGCCACTCCCGCCGACGCGCCCCCAGTTACTAACGATGAATCTAGCCAATTTGATAAAGCTCAAGAAAAAGACGAAGCACCGACCGACAGTGGGGAAGAGCGAATCCGTGTCAAGGCGACAATAATTGATCAACTCACGAATCTAGCGGGCGAGTTGTCCATTTCCCGTGCTCATAGCCAACAACAGCAGGAATATTTTAGAAATAACTTGGTGGAAATGGATCAAACAGTGATACGCTTACGCGATCAATTACGACGTTTTGAAATAGAAACAGAAGCACAAATGATGTCTCATTTTGAGGATGATGATAAAGAATTTGACCCGCTTGAGTTGGATCGCTTTTCTGATATTCAGCATTTATCACGTAGCCTTGGGGAAAGCGTCGATGACTTGATGAACATTCAAGATTATCTTAAAACCCTGACGCGGCACAGCGAATCGTTGTTGGTTCAACAAAGCAGCATAGGCGCAGAATTACAGGACTGCATCATGCGTACTCGTATGATACCTTTTGCTAGAATTTCCCCCCGTTTACAACGGATTGTTCGAAGAGAGGCTAGAGAACAAAAGAAACCGGTAAAATTTATCGTCAACGGGGAAAATATAGAATTTGAGAAAACGGTCCTCGATCGCGTTGTCACCCCCCTTGAACACATGCTCAGAAACGCCATAGGGCATGGCGTTGAAGATGCAAAAACCCGCCAACAAGCGGGCAAACCCAGCGTTGCTAAAATTACGATAGATCTATCGAGGGAAGGTGCAGAGCTTATCATTAAACTCAGTGATGACGGTGCCGGCTTAAATCTTCCTGCGATCCGCAAGAAAGCGGAGAAGCAAGGTTTAATTCAACCCGACACGGTGGTCAATGACCATGATCTGATGCAGCTTATTCTTAAAGCGGGCTTCAGCACAGCTAAAAAGCTTACTCAAAGCCAAGGACGGGGTGTCGGTATGGATATTGTTAACGACGGAATTAAGCAGTTAAATGGTAGTTTGCAGATTCACTCGAAAACCGGCGAGGGTATGACGTTTGAAATCCGCTTACCGCTGTCTTTAACCATTACTCAAGCGCTGTTGGTGCAGATTGGTGAAGAAACCATGGCGGTACCCATAAATTATTTGGAAGCCGTCATGCGTACCTCTCGTTCTGAGGTCTTAGGCGAACCAGACGAAGTACGTTATTATAAATACATGGACAATAGTTATCGCGTCTTTCATCTGGGGGAACTATTAGGTTTTGGCAAGGAGGCATCGGTAGATAGTCCATTGATTCCGACCTTATTAGTCCGTGCCGCTGACC
Organism: Pseudomonadota bacterium; assembly: GCA_039714115.1. Lineage (GTDB taxonomy): Bacteria > Pseudomonadota > Gammaproteobacteria > Beggiatoales > Beggiatoaceae > Thiomargarita. The sequence continues at coordinate 3,227 of JBDLJY010000027.1, forward strand.
GTCGGGTGGCTTTATTGGTTGATGCCATTGAAGGAAGTAAAGAAATTGTGGTTAAACCTGTTGGCCCCCAAATTGATGCCATTCGTTGGATAGCCGGTGCAACCCTTCTTGGCGATGGACGGGTGGTGCTGGTTTTAGATGTGCCTACGACCGTCCGTGAAGAGACCATTCTGCGCTCTCAACCTCCACAACGCACTGAAATCGTTAAGGAAGAAAAGCATGTTGCTAAGGTCATTATGGTGGTAGATGATTCTATTACGGTGCGTAAGGTCACCGCCACTTTACTGAAACGGCAAGGCATGGAAGTGATAACAGCCAAAGATGGCCTTGATGCGGTGGCTAATTTGCAGGATAATATCCCTGATTTAATACTGCTTGATGTGGAAATGCCGCGTATGGATGGCTACGAATTAGCCACTCAAGTGCGTAACAACCAGGATTGGAAACATCTGCCCATCATTATGATTTCTTCGCGCATGGGACCTAAACATAAGGAGAGAGCTGATAAAATCGGGGTCAACCGTTATTTGGGCAAGCCCTATAAAGAAGCCGAACTGCTTGAAAACATTAATGCTTTACTCGCTGACAGTGAGCAGCGCGTGGGGGACGGGGTTGCAAACCCCGTCCAGCACTAAATCCTATTTTTCCAAAAAGCTTGTCCCGAAGCATTGAGGGATCGGATTTCTTTACTCGCGGTGAGAAATCATATTTTTCCAAAAAATAGGATTTCTTTAATAACTGTTTACTGATAAAAAAGGGAAGTAAAAATGCCAAATACACAGGTACGCTGCCTATTGATTCCTATCGGTGAAGAGCAACTACTACTACCGAGTGCAGTGGTTGCTGAGGTGTCCCCTTACAACGAACCTGAGCAAATGTCCGACAACCAGCACAAGTGGTTGTTAGGCATTATCAATTGGCGTAATCAACGTGTTCCATTATTGTCAATCGAAGAGGCTTTATCGTTGCCGTCTGCGACTTCGGTCAAGAAATATCGCACAGTGATTTTGTATGGTTTGGAATTTACCCAAACGATGCCCTTTTACGCTTTTATATCTACCGAAGTGCCACGCACACTAACAGTGACAGAGGAAAGTTTAACTAATCCAAGTGCCAATGTACGCTCCGGCGTGGTTTTTCAGGTGAAAGTAGATAATACTGAAACGGCTTGGTTGCCGGATTTGACTTATCTGGAAAATCTGCTGAGATAGTTTCCAAGATAAATCTTGGACTCCTTAGGAGTCCAAAATTTATTTTGGGCTAAACCGCCCGCGTCACTCGCACAATTTCTTCAGGCGTCGTAATTCCTTGATATAGTTTTTCTAGCGCATCTTGCCGCAGTATCCGCAGCCCTTCTTTAACCGCTTGCTTGCGAATCTGGTTGGCATCTCCGCCGCTTCCGATAATATGGCGAATATCGTCAGAAATAAGGAGTAATTCATATAAGCCTAAGCGTCCACGATAGCCCGTATTGGCACAACGTTCACAGCCCTTGCCGCGTCTGAATTCAGGAAACTGTTTTTGGCTAATGTTCAATAATTCTGCTTCTCCTTTACTGAGCGGCACTAGCTCGGCACAATGTTCACAGACTTTGCGGACTAAACGTTGTGCCATCACCGCTATAAGGCTTGAACTGATAAGATAAGAGTCTATTCCCATGTCTTGCAATCGAGTGATGGCACTGGCTGCGTCGTTGGTGTGCAAGGTGGAAAATACTAAGTGTCCCGTTAAGGCGGATTCTATCGCAATTTCTGCAGTTTCATGGTCACGAATTTCTCCTACCATGATGATATCAGGGTCTTGTCGCACAATGGAACGCAATCCCGCCGCAAAATCTAAGCCTATTTTGGAGTTGACATGAATTTGGGTGATACCTTCTAGCTGGTATTCGACGGGATCTTCAACCGTGATGGTTTTTTGTGTGCCCGTGTTAATTTTTTCCAGTGTGGCATATAAACTTGTGGTTTTGCCACTGCCGGTAGGTCCCGTTACTAGCACGATGCCATGGGGTTGCTGGATTATTTGCGAATAGGGTTTAAGAACGCCGGGCGGCATACCCAGTTTATCTAAACTCACATGAACATCTCCACGATCTAATATTCGCAGCACGATGGATTCTCCATGCACGCCGGGCAAAGTAGATACACGCATATCTAGGGAACGTCCCCCCATTTGATATTGAATGCGCCCATCTTGTGGCAGACGTTTTTCGCCAATATCTAAACGCGCCATCAATTTGACGCGAGAAGACACCGAGGCTTGCACCGCTGCGGGCAACTGTTCAATGTTAACCATCACTCCGTCAACCCGACAACGCACCTTTAAATATTTTTCTTCTGGCTCAAAGTGAATATCACTGGCGTTTAAATCTAAGGCGCGTTGCATGAGGTGATTAACCTTACGAATAACAGGGGCATCAGAGGCCAAATCCTTGAGATATTCATTATCTAATTCATCGGCACTGTCGCCCGCTCCCTCTAATTCTGGCGACAATTTGGCACGCCAATATTTTATTAAGCGGGCAACGTGATCTTCCTGCCCCTGTTCAAAGCTGATGTGTGAACCTAATATAAAACGGATTATGCCACGATCTTCGATGTCGGGCAATGTTGAGAACATTAAACGAGGTTCATCAGGAAACTGTTCAACGGGTGCGATATTTTTTTTGGATAATAATTGAGTAAACAGTGGTAAGTTGAGATCGTTCATTTCAGTTATCAGTTTTATAAAATAGGCGATAAATCGCCTACTACGAACTTACCATTCTTGCCGTTCGTAGTAGGCGATTTATCGCCTACTATTCTTGAGTATTTGACGACAAACGACTAAAGCCAGTTACTTTAATCGTACCTGTTAATTTTTTTCCGCGACTGCGTACCTCTAAACTGATTACTTCCAGTTTAACTGGATTATCGTCAAGTGCCGTTAAAAATGTCATAAGCGTTTTACCGTTGCCTTCAAATTGCATGGATTGAATTACGAATACCCATTCGCCAGTACTGTAAGTCGTATTATCAGGGGTATCCAATGATTTAAAGGTGATGCCGGCATTTTGGGCAAGTTGTCTCACTAAAGCTTGCATCTTGGCACTCACCAATTGATGAGTATCGCCTGGTAGTAAGCTTGCCTTGATTTCATCGCGTTCTTTTTTCACCCTTTGATTTTCGGCTTCCCAGTGTTCCGCACGTCCAGCAAGCTTTTCGTAACGCTCAATGTTTTGGTGCAATTTTTCAAGGGATTGCCAATAATCGTTATAAAATTTGTACGCCGTTGGTACAAATAGAAACGGCAACATATAGCCGATAAGTATTACTAGGGCGATGGTAGAAAGTCGTTTTTCGTTCTTTGTCACAGTTATCAGTAAATGTCTTGTGAGAAATATTATGAGGTATTTTTGGAGTCCAAGATTTATCTTGGGAGTGCGGTTGCCCAAGATAAATCTTGGACTCCAAAATAAATTAAATAGCACGAATCCGAGCAGCCTGCGTCTCCAATTGCTGCAAAGACGCGCTCATATCTGCAACCCGTTGGCGTTCTTTTTCCACAATCTCTGCGGGGGCACGCGCTGTAAATTTCGGATTTTCCAATTTAGCAGTACATTTTGCTAACTCTTTTCGCAATTTTTCTGTCTCTTTATTCAGTCGCTTTAATTCAGCCTTTTTGTTGATTAAGCCCGCTAATGGTATTAGAATTTGCATCTCTCCCACTAGTGCCATTGCGGATTCGGGTGCCTCAGCGTTTAGCCATTTTACGCTGTCTAAACGGGCAAGGCGCGTGATGATGCTGTTATGCGTCTGCCATTTTTGTTGATCGTCGGCTGTCCCATTTTGTAGCAAAACCGGCAAGGGTTTACTGGGGGCAATGTCCATCTCCGCCCGAATCCGTCGCACTCCCAATATAAATTGTTTCACCCAGTCAATTTCTTGCTCCGTTTGGACATCTATTTTATCAGCTTGGGGCTGCGGATAGGGTTGTAGCATAATGGTGTCTCCGCTTTTGCCCGCTAAGGGGGCTACCCGTTGCCAAAGTTCTTCTGTAATAAACGGTATAAAGGGGTGCAGCAGACGTAATAAGGCTTCAAGAACACGCACTAATGTACGCTGTGTATTGCGCTGCGCCGCTTCACTGGCATTTTGCAGCACTGGTTTGGAAAATTCTAAATACCAGTCACAGTATTCATTCCATGTAAAGTCGTATAAGGCATTCGCGGCTAAATCGAAGCGATAGGTTTTAAAATGCTGATGGATTTGCGCCTCTAGTTGTTGCAAGCGTGAAATAATCCATCTGTCTGTTAGGGATAATGCTACTTTGGGTTCTGTTAAGTCGCTATCCTGGGTACTGATCAAGACGTAGCGCGTGGCATTCCATAATTTGTTACAAAAATTACGATAGCCTTCGATCCGCCCTAAGTCAAAACGAATATCGCGCCCTGTCGATGCTAAAGCGGCAAAAGTAAAGCGCAAGGCATCGGTGCCAAAAGCGGGAATGCCTTGAGGGTACTGCTTACGGGTGGCTTTTTCAATCTTGGGTGCCATCTCTGGCTGCATCAAGCCTGTTGTCCGTTTAGTCACTAATGTTTCTAATTCAATACTGTCTATCAAGTCGAGGGGATCGAGTACATTGCCTTTTGATTTAGACATTTTTTGTCCATCGGCATCCCGAATCAAGCCATGAATATAGATTTCGCGGAAGGGGACGTCTCCCATGAATTTTAGCCCCATCATAATCATGCGGGCAACCCAAAAGAAAATGATATCAAAGCCGGTGACTAGTACGCTGGTTGGGTAGAATGCTTTGAGCCGTTCGGTATTTTCTGGCCAACCTAAGGTGGAAAAAGGCCATAATGCTGATGAAAACCAGGTATCTAGTACGTCTGTGTCTTGCTCCAAGTTGATGGTTTCTGGGATTTGGTACTTTTCGCGCAGATGCGCTTCTGATTCGCCTACATAGGTTTGTCCTTTGTCGTCATACCAAGCGGGAATGCGATGCCCCCACCAAATTTGGCGACTGATGCACCAGTCTTGTATGTTACGCATCCATTCAAAATAGGTTTTTTTCCAATTGTCGGGGATAAATTTAATCTGCCCATCTTCAACGGCTTTGATCGCGGGTTCTGCCAATGGTGCGATTTTAACAAACCATTGATTTGTTAAAAAGGGTTCAATCACGGCATGGCTCCGATCTCCACGCGGCACCATTAATTTATGGGGTTTTATATCGACTAGCAGCCCCGCCGCTTTTAAATCTGCTACGATTTGTTGACGCGCTGCAAAACGATCCATGCCTTGATAGGTTGCGGGCGCATTGTCGTTGAGTTTTGCATCAACGGTGAAAATATTAATCAGGGGCAATTTGTGGCGTTGTCCGACTTCATAGTCATTAAAGTCATGGGCGGGCGTAATTTTGACGCAGCCTGAGCCAAATTCAGGGTCAACGTGTTCGTCGGCAACTACGGGGATTGTGCGCTCCGTCAGCGGTAATTCGACTTGTTTTCCAATAAGATGTTGATAACGCTCATCTTTTGGATGAACTGCGACGGCGGTATCACCGAGCATGGTTTCTGGGCGGGTAGTCGCGACGACTAGGTGTCCGCTGCCATCGGCTAGTGGATAGCGCAAATGCCACAATGAGCCGTTTTCTTCTTGGGATTGCACTTCTAAGTCTGATACGGCTGTGTGTAAAACTGGATCCCAGTTGACTAGGCGTTTGCCGCGATAAATCAAGCCTTCGTCATAGAGTCGGATAAAGACTTCGCGCACGGCTTGAGATAGTCCGTCGTCCATGGTGAAACGTTCATGCGCCCAATCGAGTGATGCGCCCATGCGCCGCAGTTGTCGCGTGATATGTCCACCGGAGTGGGCTTTCCAGTCCCAAACTTTGTCAATAAAGGCTTCACGCCCTAAGTCGTGCCGTGTTTTGCCCTCTGTTGCTAGTTGCCGCTCGACGACCATTTGTGTGGCAATGCCTGCATGATCCGTGCCCGCTTGCCAGAGGGTGTTATCGCCGTTCATGCGGTGATAACGGATCATGAGATCCATGAGGGTGTCTTGAAAAGCGTGCCCCATGTGCAGTGTGCCTGTCACATTTGGGGGGGGGATCATAATACAGTAGGGCGTACCGGTGCCTTTGGGCGTAAAATAGCCTTTTTCTTCCCAAGCGTTGTACCAATGTTGTTCGATAGCGTGGGGGGTATATGTTTTTTCCATTCTTTGTGATTGTTGTGTGATAAGGTGTAAGGATTAAAGTATAAATTAAATTTTATTTTCGTGCCATGAGGGCAATGCCATTAAATTCAGCTGGGTTGCCAATCCCTAATACAATCTGGATATGGCTTTGAGTTAGGAGTCCAAAATTTATTTTGGACGGGGCCAAACTCGCAAGCCTTGATTTCAGTCTCAGGGCGCGTCCATAACCGGCTTTGGAAAATTGTCACAAAGTAAAGTGGTTAATGGGATTGATGTGAATATTGTTGCTAAAAAAAGATGCTTTGGGATAAATCCCAAAGCTAAAAGCTTAAGTCACCTAAAGGTGATTGAATTTATCTGGTTATCTGGTGGAAACGCTCTGGAGTGCAAGGCGTACCTTGCACGGGATTTAGGCGATAAATCGCAAACCAATGCCATTAAGTTAAATCTAAAAACACGAGAAGCTGATCCCTCGCTAACGCTAGTGCCAGCGCCTGGAAAATGGGGGTAAAATTATATAATTTAATAAAAACAATGCTTTGTTTGATTGTAATTTTTTCGTCATAATTTAAATTTTAATAAAAACAATATTTTAATAGTACTGTCATTTTGTCGTCAGTCTGTCTGGTGAGATGGTAGATAAGTTCCGCCAGTTCTTTTTTATCGCCAGTGCTAAACCAAGGCTGGCACAACATTGCCAAGTCTTTTGCGACGATTTTGATAAATTACATCAACTTCATAACAAATGGATATTTACTACCCTAGCAGCGGATTGTGGCGTTGCAGTGCCAGAAACAGTTTTATTACAGACGGACAATAGGCAAAATCCGTCAAGGCAAAATTGAATGTCCCTATCATGGTTGGCAATTTGATCAACACGGTATTTGTCAACGTTGCCATCATATCCATCCGCAGGGCAGTTATAAAGGTTTTTAAATGGAAAAACGCAACCCCACGTCTAATTGGATGAAGAATGTTATTTAATAATCTTCTTTAAAAAGAGGTGAAAAAATGATGAAGATTGCTACGTTTATTAAATAATCATCCTGAGCAGTTGCAGGAATTAACCAAAGAATATTCTTAGTCGCTTTTATGGCAGTAATGCGCCACGCACCTCAGTTATATCGACATAAGGTGGATCATCCATATCTTTTAAGGGTTGCTCAGGATTACAGTTGTAGACGTTATGTTATGATTTGATACTTTGGGCTAATGCCTACAATTAAACATCTGTGCGAACAAATTATACCAATTCTGGATTGAAACACCAATAGCTATCACACATTCTGAAACCATCAATAATGTGATTAGCGAGGACAATACACACCGTTTACCCGGAGGTTCATTGTGCCTTTAAGTCTATTATATTGTGAGGGGGCACCAAAAAGTCCTGATATGTCGGTACTCAACACGCCTTCAGTGCTTTTAATGCCCCCACCGCAATGCGCCACTCTCATTAGGCAAAATTGAATGTCCCTATCATGGTTGGCAATTTGATCAACACGGTATTTGTCAACGTGTGCCCGGCTTGTGTCAACAAACCACATCTCAAACAAGTATTGTTCAAAATTTTCGGGCGATAGAAAAACCATGTGAGGCTAAACTGATGATAAGTAGGCAAGTAAATATGAATGAATCTAAATCAGCAAGTATGGAATTTGCTCTAAATTGGCAGAGCCCGTATGCAAAGCATACCGATTGTTATTTCCTCAAAAATATCAATTTCTGGCGAGATATTTTTCCCGGACATTTAGAGAACAAGCTTCCGCTTCTAAGCGAAAGTCAAACGGAACGGGAGACATTTGAAGCTGGAGAACTGGTGCCAGCTTATAGTCATAAAAATGTCTATAAAATTCAAGAGTCACAAATGAATCGCCATTTTCGAGGCCCGATAGCGATAGAAACACGTCAAGGACGTTACTATCCGAGAACCATGGTTGCTGGCGTGGCGGGCACTTTTAAAGAAGATATGCGCCCGTTTCGTTATCTTGGAAAAGAGGACAATCGCTTGATTGTTGACTTTAATCATCCCTTGGCAAACTATCCGCTAACGGTAGAAGCAACACTTGTCAAAAACCTTCCAAGTTCAGCAGAGGAACATGGTGGAAAATGCAATGATATTGCAGAAATACTTACCGACAATGGCGTGGGTTTGCAAGCGAGCCTGCCGGATAGGGACACCGATTTTTTATACGGTCGTCCGTTTGGCAGACGGGATGAAGAAGACGATCAGACGTTTTACGCGAAACCGCGTTTTGTCAACCATATAGATACAACGGCAATGCAGCGGATACGCAATCTTTATGCACGGTTTATTAAACCCGGTATGAAAGTACTCGATTTGATGAGCAGTTGGATATCTCACTTGCCAGAAGACATACAAAATGTGACCGGATTGGGACTGAACCGTGAAGAATTGGAAAAAAATGAAAAACTGGCCGATTTCATTGTTCAGGACTTAAATCGTCGCCCGGTAATGCCGTTTAAGGATCAAGAATTTGAGGTGGTCATTTGTAGCATTTCGGTTGAATATATGACGGCGCCCATTGACATCTTCCGCGAAGTGGCTCGAATTCTTAAACCGGGCGGATACTTCATATTGACGTTCTCAGAACGTTGGTTTCCAACGAAAGTCGTCAATATCTGGAGCGATATTCATCCCTTTGAACGAATGGGACTCGTGATTGAATATTTCATAAAATCAGGACGATACGAAAATATCCAGACGGAATCAGTACGCGGTTTTCCGAGACCCGCAGATGACAAATATTACGAGACGCCGTTACTTTCCGATCCAGTGTATGCCGTCTGGGCGACTACAAACCCAATGCCGACAAGGGATGTGCTGGGTTCGTAGCCAGACCTGCGGGGAGGCCAATACCCCGCAGGTCGTTGTAAACTCAACGAAAAATTAACCAGCGGCCCGAGAAATCAGTGAACTGATTGCGCCATTTCCGTTTGGTGTGAAAAAATACTGTCCCCATTTAACCGCGTAGGGTGCGTCCTACGCACCATTGTGCCAATCTTGGTATAAAAAAACGGTGCGTGGGACGCACCCGGAGCTGGCTGAGCAGGTTGCAAACCTGCGTGGCGACATAGAACCTGCGGGGTGTGGGCACTATTACAATGACCAAAGAAAAAAAGTCAGACGACTTGAAACCGCACGATAACAGTTACAAACAAATCTTTTCACATCCCCAGATGGTTGAAGATTTGTTACGAGGATTTATATCAAAGAAATGGGTGGACGAAATAGACTTTGATAGCTTAGAAAAAACCGGTGGCAACTTTGTCAGCGATGATTTACGTCATCGAGAAGACGATATTATCTGGAAAGTGCGTTGGCGCAATACAGACGAATAGCTATTGAAACAAAACGACATAGGAGAAGTCTAATGGAAACTGTCATGCTTGGAAGTCAAGGGCAATTGGTATTACCCGAAGCGATTCGTTCAGTTTATCAATGGGTTGAAGGAACCAAGTTTTTTATTTGGGATACGGGTAGCGAGATTGTGATTAAACCGGTGTCACCCTTTCCAGTTTCTCAATTGGAACCGCCTGATACGCCTTCAGTTTACCAAGGAGCACCGTTGACTTTGGAAGACATGGAAAAAGCGATAGACATTGAAGCGGGGAAACATAAATGATTGGTGTTGATGTGAATATATTGGTGCGTTATGCGGTTAAAGATGAGCCACAACAAACGGCTCAAGCCACCGATTTTTTAGCAAAACACCGCTGTTTTATCTTAAAAACTGTATTGCTAGAATTGGTTTGGGTGTTGGGTTCAAAGAGTGGTTACGACTTATCGCGGGAATTGGTGCTGGAAAGGGTGAGGCACATTTTGGGATTGCCAAATGTTGTCATGCAAGATGCTGAGCATGTAGTCATCGCGCTTGATTGGTATGAAGCAGGAATGGATTTCGCTGATGCCTTGCATTTGGCTTCATGCTATGATTTAATTGCTTTTGCGACGTTTGACAAAAAACTGTCCAACAAAGCAGCTCAACTTAATATCTCACATAAAGTTATTTTTTTGCAAACTGAACAAAAATGACACGAAGGCGAGCAAGCGTAGGGTCAATGCCATATCGTGCCGCCAAACCTACGAGGTTGCCAAAACATCGTAGGTTAATGCCTCAAAGAGAACGGAGAAGATCGTTGCTACGCCGCCCGAGAAATCAGTGAACTGATTGCCCCATTTCCGTTTGGTGTGAAAAAATATTGTCCCCATTTACAGTATTTAGTCATAGATGAACGCCACGATTATACCGATGAACAACTAACTAAAAAGTTATAAAATTTAGCGGCGGTGTTATTTCGACTAGAAAAAAGTCGTACTAAATCGGACACACAACAAGCCTTAGTGGTGTTAAAAGAATGGTTAAAAGGTGCGCCGCCAAGTTTAATCCTGGCATTTAGAACGTGGTTTCGACGTGTGAAATTGCCAAAACATTTACCAGGTGTCGTGCTACCAGAATTGATCGATTTACAGGAGGTGGAAAATATGTTAGCAACTACCGACAATTGGTTTGAACAATCCAAGGAAGAAGGGCGCAAGGAAGGGCGCAAGGAAGGACGTAATGAAGTATTGATACGCTTATTGGAAAAAAGATTTGGCCAATTGGAAGCAAAAACACGGGCAAGTATTTTCAAGTTGGATACAGAAGCCTTGCTAAAATGTGCAGATCGTTTATTGACCGCACGGACAGTGCAAGAAGTCATTAAAGGATAAGATGAACCTTATTACTACCCAACTTACCGCGTAGGGTGCGTCCTACGCACCATTAATCTTGGTATAAAAAAACGGTGCGTGGGACGCACCCGGAGCTGGCTGAATAAGTACCCACAAAAACTTTATCTATAGAAAAAGAATGAACAAACAAAAGTTAGGCTTCACTTGGGATTATAAAGTCCCTTTGTTGGCACCGAAAGGGTTAGAACGTGCCTGTTTTAGACTACAAAAGCTTTTCCCTGAATATGTCTTCAATACCGTTTACCTTGAAGAAAATCCTTTTACCTTTCCAGAAGTTCAAACCCTATTAGAAGGTATCACGATTGGTGGGCATAAGGTTGAAGATCAACAACAAGTTTTAAATCAATCAAAAAGCCTCAACCGATTAGTCACCATGGTGAAACAAAAAAGCTTTGCACTGGATAAATCAACTTACTGTCAATTGCACAGTTTAGTGGCTTTTGAGGAAGCCTTGGAATGGGGCGTTTTTAGATCAGGAAATGTTTCAATAGCGGGAACGAAGCCACCAGTCGCCAAACAACTTGATGCTATTTTCAGCCAAGGCATTGAATACCTCAATACAATAGCTAACCCATTAGAACGTGCTATCGCTATGTTTTTATTTGGTAGTCTTAAACAATTTTTTTATGATGGCAACAAGCGTACATCACGATTGATGATGAATGGAATCTTACTCAGCAATGGTTTTGACGCGATTAATGTGCCTGCTAAAAACAAGCTTGAATTTAATCAATCCATGATTGCGTTTTATGATACGCAACAGGCTGATAAAATGATGGAATTTATGGTCAATTGCTTTTATGATTAAAATCTCTCTACACAGGAGTCCAAGATTTATCTTGGACAGTTTAGACGCTAATGAAAAAACCAATATTTTTAGACTGCCCCTATGCTGAAAAGGACGAAGCCAAAAAGCTAGGAGCCCAATTTGATTGGGCCCAAAAAAAATGGTTTATTCCCCCCGATCTTGAAATTGAACCCTTTGCCAAATGGCTGCCCAAAACTACCACTTCAACAACAGAAAATCTTGAGGCTGAGGAGGAGGATAAAAAAAGCTTAACACTCAATGACTTAATGTTAAGTGTTAAAAAAACCATTGCCCAGCAACATAACACACCTTATTGGGTACGCGCCGAGCTTGTTAATGTATCGCAAAATGTGCATGTTTACATGGAACTCGCTGACCATGACAGCGGCGGCAAAGAAGTGGCAAAAGCACGCGCCACCCTTTGGAAATTTCGGGCGGAAAGCCAGCTTAAACGTTTTGAAGAGCAAACAGGTTTGCCTTTTAAACCCGGTATTAAAGTATTACTACAAGTACAGGTTGAATTTCATACCCGCTATGGCTTTTCGCTTGATGTTTTAGATATTGACCCAAGTTTCACCTTGGGTGAAATGGAGGCAAAATTAAATCGCATTAGAGCACAGCTAAAAACAGAGGGCATTTATACAAACAATCAAAAACTGGCAAAATCAGCAGAATTCTGCAAAGTGGCCGTCATTGCGCCTCCACAAGCGGCAGGTTTAGGGGACTTTAAAAGTCAGGCAGAAATTTTAGCCACTCTTGGACTCTGTGAATTTCATTATTACGCTGCCAGTTTTCAAGGCAAAAATACCGTCACTGAAATCCCCGCCGCTTTCGAGTTAGTCAATCATCAAGCCCGACAATTTGATGCCTTGGTTCTCATTCGCGGAGGCGGCGCCAAAGCTGATCTTTTTCAATTAAATGAATATGAAATCGCTAAAGCCGTTTGCACAGCGCAATTGCCTGTCATAGTCGGGATTGGTCACGAAAGAGATAAAACTTTACTTGATGAAGTCGCCAACTATGCTTGTCATACGCCCAGTTTAGTCATAACCCACATTACAGGTATAATCATTCAAAATGCGCGTAATGCCAAACAAGATTGGCAAAGCATTATCTCCGCAGCGGGAGAAAGACTCAATAGAGCGAAGGCGGATACTGAACGATTCAACGCCCAAATTCGTGAACAAGCGGTCAAACTATTGGGCTCGCAGCAACAAAAACTGGTAACAATAATGCAGGCGATTAAAAACGCCAGTCAAAACCAATTGAATCAAGCCCGTCATCAGATTAAGTTATTGATGGAGCAAGTTTTACTAGGCGATCCGAAATCGATTCTAAATCGCGGCTATGCTGTTATCAGAAATCGCCAGAATAAAGTGCTCTCCAGCAAAGCTGCGGCTCAACAAGAGGACTTTTTAGTGATTGAATTTAAAGATGGTTGCGTATCCTGCCAAATGGAGGACAAATGAGAACGAAAAAAGCGGATTCTTACACTAAAAACTATCAAAAGCTTAAAAAAATTGCCGAGGCAATGCGTGATGCTGATGAGCCAGATATTGACGGATTAGTTGCAATGGTAGGCGAAGCCACTGAAGCCTATAAAAATTGTCAAGCGCGTATAGATGCCGTTGAAAAGGCTTTGGGCTTAAGTGATGAATAATTGTAGGAGCACTAGGAGAACAAAAATTTATGTCTATTAGTACTAAAAAATGGCTCTTGTTTACGGTTGCGACTGCTATACTGAGTCATACCGACAACACTTTAGCCGCCGCTTTTCAGTTAATTGAACAAAGTGGCAAGGGCGCGGGCAATGCACACGCTGGTGAAGCGGCACGCGCTGAAGACGCATCAACTGTATTTTTCAATCCAGCCGGTATGACACGGCTATCAGGGCATCAAACAAGTGTCGCCTTGCACTTCATTATGCCCAAATTTGATTTTGAAGGCACAAGCGCTTTTAACATCGACAATCCCACTATAGCGGCAACCAAATTAAATGAACTGCCGCTTGACCAAGGCTCTGGCAATTCTGGAGGCGGCGTCAACGCTCTGGTGCCTAATATTTATTATGTACATGATTACAGTCAAGATTTAAAACTTGGGATTGGCCTCAATGCTCCCTTCGGCTTGGTGACTGAATATGACAAACAATGGGCTGGTCGTTACAGTGCGATAAAATCGGAACTCCTAACAATTAACATTAATCCGTCTGTCGCCTATCGACTTAACCAACAATTCTCCGTCGGGGCTGGCCTTAATTTCATGTATGCCACCGTCGAACTAAGCAATGCAATAGATTACAATTTGCTCTACAAGCTTGCCAGTTTCAAAAACCCACAATTGCCAAATCTTTCCCTAATGCCCGGTAACACTTCAGGCGATGGTATTGCCAAAGTGCGTGGTGATGATTGGGGATTTGGATTTAATTTGGGACTCTTATGGGAACTAAAGGAAGGTACACGTTTAGGCTTAGCTTACCGTTCCAAAGTATCGCTGGATATTAGCGGAGATGCCAGTTTTAGCAATCCGAGTGATCGGCAATCTCTGCAAGCCGTGGAAATTTTGCGCGGTGCGGCAGGCGTATTCAAAGATAGCGACGCACAATCCAGCATAGACTTGCCTGAAACGATTGCTTTAAATTTTTACCACGAACTCATGCCCAAATTAACGATTCTGGGCGGTATCAATTGGACTCAATGGGATAGAATTGACAATTTAAATGTCCAATTTGACAATCCCGCCCAAGCGAACTCCATCACCCGCCTGAATTATGAAAATTCCACTTTTAGCTCGCTGGGCTTGAATTATAAATACACTCCGGTGTGGACATTCAAAGCCGGGATTGCTTATGATCAATCCCCAGTATCCGATGCCCAAGAGCGTTCTCCACGTATCCCAGATAATGACCGTTTTTGGTTAGCATTGGGAGCGACTTATAATAAAGACAAACGCCTAAGCATAGACGTTGGCTACGCCCATCTGTTTATTAACGATATAGATATTGATAGTTCCGAAGCATATAGTGCCGGAGCGCATACATCTGGTTATCACCGTTTAACCGGTAAATATAAAGCCAATGTGAATATTTTTGATGTGCAATTGAACTGGCGGTTTTAAAAGTCCAAGATAAATCTTGGACTCCTCTAACTACTAGGTACTTAGTAGACGTTTTGTGAGATCAGGTAATTGCGTGGTATGTAAAAAGGGAGGGCGGTATTCTCCTAATTGAGTATCACAATTGAGTACCGCTTGTTTCATCTGTTCAGGAATAGATGAACTGCCACACGCTGCCCCAATTAAACCGCCCACAATACACGCATTAGTATCGGTATCACCACCACCAGACAGCGTTTCAAAAATCGCATCGCTATAACGGGTACCCAATAATAAATGCCTAAAGGCATGAACAAACGCGATTTTGACAAAGCCTGCCTGTGGAAAATACGACACCTCAACATTATTTTTAGCGTCCATTAACCAACTTCGTACTTCTGCACACGCATGATTATCAGCCCAAGCGACAGCACGCTTAAAAGCCATGGCTCTATCACCTTGGTTTTCAATCAGACTCGCAATGGCGATGACATAACAGGCAACGGCATGACAACAACTTTCATTAGAATGAGAGAGACTAGAATCCTTGATAGCGCACTGCGCTAATTCATTGTCATCCAGTCGACTGCCCCAGATACCCAGCGGCGAGCATCGCATCAAACTACCATTGGCTTTAGAATTCAGGCAGCGCTCCCTCGCAGCTTTTGTCATAGCAACCGCATAGCCCTCAGTCTCACAAACTTGTCGCCATTTTCGATCTTTAAAACAGCCTAAAGAGGCGCTCGTTGTGAAACCTATATCAAAAGGAGGCGATTCAATCCATTTAGCATAATTTTGAGCAATTTTTTCGAGATTGAAATCTCCGTCTGTGGCTAATGCTTGTGCTAAACAAAGCGCAAGTTCGCTATCATCCGTAATTTGTCCGGGGGCAACCCGCCATACGCCACCGCCGGGCATTGTCATCGCCTGTTTAACCTCATCTATTGAAGGCTTATGACCAATAAACTCAAGCTTTGCACCCGCTGCGTCACCCACACAAGCCCCTAAAAAACTGCCTAAAGCTGCATCATAACGATCTTTCGCATTTTCTGTCATAAGGTACGCCTTGCACTCCGGTGAGCAAAAGTTAATTGATTCTCAGCCCTAAATTGTATTTACCGTCTGAAAAACCTGAAAAATAACGCTCTATTTCAGGATGATTAATGGGCTCTTGACATTTATCAACGGTCAGATTGCGTTGCGCCACGTAAGTCTGTTGAGGCGAATTATGCACCAACACGCGATACCAAGGCTGATCTTTGGGCGGATGGCTTTTCGCTATCTTCTGATACCACGCCTCTGGGAGCATAAATTGGGGATCAACATCAATGATCACGCCTCGATAGTTAAACTTATTGTGATAAACGAGCTGTCCTATGTAAAATAATATGTTATTGTAAAACAAAAAATCTGCCATTTTTCATCGCTGCTTTCTATTGAAGGAATAAGACAAGAGGTCTATTATTAGGGTAGCGGCTATAATAACAAGGGCGAAAATTTATGCTCAAAGAAGCAGAACCAAAGCCGCAATAGCCCCCACACCCGCAACCCACTCTATAATTGTTTCAGCAGTATCCCACCATTCTTTTCGATCCTGTTCTTCTTTATTAATCCAGAGAGCCGCCAGATGTTCTAGGTTTAAATCATCTAAATGGGGTGCCAACTCCCGTGCATCTTTAAATTTTGCAACAGCCCCCTCAATGTCTCCGTCTCGTGCTAACTCTTCTCCTTCTTCCATGAGCAATTGAGCAGCATAATCGATCACTGAAGCTTGCAATTGGGGATCGAGTGCCAAAGCCTCTTTGAACGTCGCCACTGCCGCCTCGATCTCTCCATTTCCTAATAATTCTTCCCCCTTTTTGAGCCGCTTTTTAGCCGCCATTTCTTCTAGCTTGTTAAAATTTAATTGGGGTGCTAACGCTTGTGCCTCTTTGAATTTAGCCTGTGCCGCTTCGTTATCCCCATTTTTTGCTAAAGCTTCACTTTCTTTGAACAGCGATTGTGCTGAAATTTTTGTAGCCTTTGCGCTTGGGTTTAAGTCTAATTCGGGCGCAAACGCCCATGCGTCTTTGAACTTCGCGGTAGCCGCTTTTATATAGCCCTTTTGTGCTAAATCTTCTCCCTGTTCCAACAATCGTTTAGCAAAAGCTTGGATTTCAGGCGCCGTTAATTTGGGCTCAAACGCCAATGCCGCTTTGAACTTTTCTTTAGCCGCCTCAAATTTCCCCTCATGTGCTAATTGATCGCCTTGTCTCACCAACCGCGCCGCAAGTGCTTTATTTTTTGGCTCAAAGTTTAATTGAGAATCCAATTCCAGTGCGCTTTTGAACTTGATGACTGCGGCTTCGATCTGCCCATTTCGGGCTAACTGTTCACCATTTTTGAGCAGTGTTTGAACAAGCCTTTGGATTTCAGGGGCAAATCTTAATTGAGAATCAAGCACCTGTGCTTTTTTGAACTTTGCAGTTGCCGCCTCTAGCTTTCCCTCTTCTGCTAACTGAGCACCCTCTTGCAGCAACCACAACGCATGCGCTTTGTTCTTTGGATCAAAGTGTAAATCCAACGCATGTGCCGCTTGGAACTTTTCTTGAGCCGCCTTGAGCTCCCCCTCTCGTGCTAACAGTTCTCCCTCTTTTATCCGCATCTCCGCCTGCGCCTTGTTTTTAGGATCAAAGCGTAATTGGAAATCTAACGCCCATGCCGCTTGAAATTTTTCTTGAGCCGCTTCGATATCCCCGTCTCGTGCTAACTGTTCTCCTTCTTTTATCCGTACCCCCGCTAGCGCTTTGTTTTTGGGATCAAAATGCAATTGGGAGTCAAATTCTAGTGCGGCTTTGAATTTCATTATAGCAGCCTCAATATTCTCCGCTTGTGCTAAGCGTTTTCCCTGTTCTATCAGCACCCACGCCGTTGCTTTATTCTCTGGCTCAAAATTTAATTGGGGTAGCATCGCCACAGCCTCTTCAAACTTTGCAATAGCGGCTTTGATGTCCCCGTCTTGTGCTAATTCTTCCCCCTTTTTCACCAGAAAATGAGCCGCAATTTGTTGAGCATTAAAGCGAGAATCCACCGCTTGTGCTTTTTTAAACTCAATAACTGCCGCCGCAATCTGATCTTCTCTGGCTAATTGTTTTCCTTTTATAATGAGATAACTCGCTGCAATCCGTTTCGCCTTATCCTCTGGATCAAATTTAAAGCAAGCCGCAAGTTCTCGCGCTTTTTGAAACTTCAGGATGGCAGCCTCAATCTGACCTTTTTCCGCTAAGGCTTGCCCCTGTTTGATCAAAACGTCACTGTCGGTTTCTGGTAAAGAAAATTGTTGGCGTTGTTCAAGTGTCAGGCAACCCGATACCATTTTATTGGCGTAGTCAATTAAGTCTTGGATAGACAAAACGCGCCATAAGCGGGCGGTTTTATCATCTGAAGCGGTGACAATGAACTTGCCATCGGGACTAAAGGCGGCATGATTCACTTCATCTTGATGCCCAAACAGTACGTTGAAAAGTTGACCGCTTTTAGTTTCCCACAGGCGAGCGGTGTGATCATCTGATGCGGTGACAATGAATTTGCCATCGGGACTAAAAGCGGCGTGATTCACTGCATCTTCATGCCCTGATAAGACGTTGACGAGTTTACCGCTTTGCGCCTCCCACAGGCGGGCGGTATTATCATTTGAAGCCGTGACAATGAACTTGCCGTCGGGACTGAAGGCGGCACTTAAAACACGAGATCGATGTCCAGATAGCACTTTGAAGAGTTTGCCGCTTTCAGTTTCCCACAGGCGGGCGGTTTTATCATCTGATGCGGTGACAATGAATTTGCCGTCGGGACTGAAGGCGGCACTTAAAACGGGAGATTGATGCCCGGACAATACTTTGAGGGGTTTGCCGCTTTCCGCTTCCCAAAGACGGGCAGTATTGTCATTTGAAGCTGTGACTATAAATTGGCTGTCGGGACTAAAAGCGGCGTGATTGACCCCATTTTTATGTCCAGATAGCTCGTAGAAACGTTTTTTGCTGGTAGAACGCCAGAAGGAGAAGAACTGCCAATGAGAAAATTGCCATAGATGGGTGATTTCTTCATCTGAGGCAATGACGATTTTCGAGCCGTCGGGACTGAAAGCGACATGATTAACATGGTCGATATGCCGAGAAAGTACCTCCTGGGATTTGCCGCTGGCAACTTCCCATAAGCGGGTGGTTTTATCATCTGAAGCTGTGAGCACAAGTTCGTTATCGGGACTGAAGGCGGCGTGATTGATACCATCTTCATGCCCAGATAATTCTTTGAGGAGTTTGCCATTTTTGGCTTGCCATAGGCGAGCAGTATTATCATCTGAGGCTGTCACCACAGTCGCGCCATCGGGACTAAAGGCGGCATTCAATACGCGAGATTGATGTCCAGAAAGTTCGTTGAAAAATGTGTCACTTTTGGCTTGCCACAGACGAGCGGTTTTATCTTTTGAAGCCGTGAGCACGCTTGAGCCGTCGGGACTAAAAATAGCATAATTAACAGTGTCTGTATGCCCAGACAATACGTCCTTCAATTGACCGCTTTTGGCTTGCCACAAGCGAGCGGTTCTATCTCTTGAGGCTGTAACAATGGTTTGATTGTCGGGACTGAAGGCGGCGTGATTCACGCCATTTTTATGCCCAGAGAGTATGTTGAGGAGTTTGCCGCTTTTTGGGTCCCACAGGCGGGCGCTGTGATCATCTGAGGCTGTGACAAGGAAGTTGCCGTCGGGACTGAAGGCGGCGTTTAAAACACGAGATTGATGCCCAGAGAGTATGTTGATGAGATTACCACCCGCCCAGAGGCGGGCGCTGTGATCATCTGAGGCTGTGACAATGATCTGACCGTCGGGACTGAATTCAGCGTGATTCACTCTATTTTTATGCCCATAAAGTATGTTGATGAGTTTACCGCTTTGAACTTTCCACAGGCGGGCGGTTTGATCATCTGAGGCTGTGACAATGAGCTGACCGTCGGGACTGAAGGCGGCGTGATTTACGCTTTTTTTGTGTCCAGACAGTGCCTTGAGGCGTTTGCCGCTTTGAGCATCCCATAGGTAGGCGGTTTGATCATCTGATACTGTGACTATAAGCGAGCCGTCAGGACTGAAAGCTGCGTAATTCACTCCCCTTTTATGTCCATAAAGTATGTTAATGATTTTGCCGTTTTGAGCATCCCAGAGGCGGGCGGTTTGATCAGATGATACTGTGGTGAGCACTTGAGTGCCATCGTGATTGAAGGTGGCAGAGACTTGGGTGCCACTGTGATGCCCTTGTAGTACTGCTATCAGTTTGCCGCCTTCCCATAAGCGGAAAGTCCCTGTTAGTCCGCCTGTGAGCGCACGCGATCCGTCAGGACTAAAGGCAACACGATAAACGGTATCTTCATGCCCTCGCATGATTAAACGTTCTCGATGCTTGAGAACGGCTTCAAAGAGTTTTTCTTCAGCATCAATCACATAAGGTCGTTGGGGCGCAAACATGTATTTGGGCAAGGCTTCTAAAGCGAGTAATATGCCATCGGTGAGATTGCCTTTTGCGGTTTCTTTGTGTGCTAATTTTGCCCAAGATAAGGATTGAGCCCGTTTTGTTATATCATCAATATCGACAAATTTTCCGGGTTGTTTAAAAACAAAGTGCCCTCTTCTGTTAGGGAGGATAAAGCGATATTCTGGGGTTTGCTTTGCATTTTTACTATTTACAACTTCTTTGACAATATCATTAAATAGAGTACGAGCGGTGAAAACGGTTTCATCTCTTTTTTGTAAACCGTCTAATAAGGCTTTAGTAAATACGGAGTGTTTTCCGCCGCCGCCATCGGTCACGGGTTCATTTCCTCCGCTGGCTATCAGTATCCGTGATCGTTTGATAGCGTTTTTTAACAAAAAAGTTTTGTTTTCTGTTAACATATAAGAGGGTAATTGAGCCAACAATTTGGCCTCAAGTTTTTGCTCTCCAACGATCCAGCTTTGCTTGTTTTGCGCGAAGGTGCCAGAGTAGCAACTGTCTGCAATGATTAAAACTTTTCTGGCTTTGTTGGCGGAGATTTTATCGGTAATGGTATCGGCGCTTATCCAGTTGCTCTGATTAGTTTTTTGTGCATCGACTGGGAGCCAGTAGGCTTTGTTATCTTTGTTTCTATAACCATGTCCAGCATAGTAAACGATTAGGTTATCGTTTTCTGTCAACTTTTCATTCAGTTCATTGAATGCATTGAGGATGTTACCATGGGTAGCGTTATTGTCTAATAACAGGAATTTGTCGTCGATGATAAAACCATATTTATTTTGCAGAACTTGTGCTACCTCTTTAGCATCGCTCACCGCCGTTTCCAATTGAGACCATTTTTGGTAGTCATTAATGCCGATAACCAAGGCATAAGAGTGACCAAAGGTGATATCGATGATGTTATTCCAGTGCGGTTCGCAGGCTTGCAACTTTTGTAATACGTCATGTTGCCACTGCTCAAAATGGGTTTGTATTTGGAATATGGTACGCCTATACTGTTCCAGTTTGTCATTCTTGGACGAGGTATTGCTTTCTATGAGTGTGCGATTTATTAGAGTTTTAAAATCTTTTATCAGTCGTTCTTGAGCCGAGGGCTGTCCAGCATAGCGCCTGGCTTTTTTGATAATTTCTGGATATTCTGTCCAATTTTCGCACTTGTCCAAGGCAAAAACCGGGGAAATTAGTATTAAACTGAATAGTAGTGTTGTAGTCATTTTTCGAGTTGTCATGTTTTAAGTCACCTGTGGAGGTAAAAAATGCAACGAATTGATAATAAATATATTTTTTTAATTATACTGATATTGATGCTGACTGGATGCAAGACTCCTGAGAGGTCAGCATCTGAGGCTGCCGAGCAAGCGGCTAAGTTTGCCGATACCGCCTCTGCGGAAGTGGAGGCTGCACAAGATGCGACTGCTACTATAAAGGCAGCAGAAATAACGCTTCAAGCCCTCAATAAACTTATTGAGGCGATTGTAGTGACGCCCAATATGAGTATAACTGCTGATGCTCAAGAAAAATTTGAGGCGGTTAGATTTCAAACGATACGGCAGTTGCACAGTTTCATCGTTCCAGAGAGTCATGATTGTAAAAGTGTGCTCAATATTTTACTCAAATTGGATTCAAAGGTAAAAAACTTCGCCTGTCGTCAACGTGGCGAGGATGATTTTTTGGGATGCCAGTTTGATAGGAGTACACAACAGTGTAAATGCTCCAGAAACTCAGCGGGTACTTGCCCAAATAATAAAGAGTGCATTCTTTTGCCAGATGATACTTGTCAATGTAGCAAATGCTAGTTAGTTTATACACAAAAGGCAGCCGTTTTGACCGCCCAAACTAAAGTTTGGACTCCTGATGTGCCCCGCGCGGGGCACAAGAAGTTTAAGGAGATGAATATATGCTTTCTGGTGCGATTGTCAGTTTAAGCAATGAAAGATTATTGCATAAGATTTTACCATATTTTTTTGTTGTTATATTTATAACAACAGCAGTTGGTGCTTTGAGTGGATATTTGGAACATAATTCTTGGAAAATTGGAGATTGGCTGGTTAACTATCAAGGCGGAATAGTAAGAAGAGGATTATTGGGAGAGTTAATTTATAATCTGTCACAGTTTACTCATATAAATCCAGGGATTTTGGTTTTTTTATTTCAAACCCTATTTTATGCTGTCTTTTTTGTTTTTTCTTATTCGCTGCTAAAGAGGCAGCATTCCTTATTACCATACGCTCTTTTAATATTCTCACCATTTATTTTTACTTTTCAAATAAATGATCTTCAAGGTGGTTATAGAAAAGAAATTATTTATTTTGCAGTTCTTGCATTTATCGTATGGTCTGCGAAAACCAGTGAACATAAAATTTTTGAAAAAATATTTTATACAACTCTTCTACTTTACCCAGCTATCATTTTAACCCATGAAATGTTAGCGGTGTTTTTGCCGTATTTGTTGATCGTTTATATTTCAGTTACTAACTTAACAAAAAATAAGATAATTACAATCGCTCTCTTTCTTTTGCCTTCAATTGTAAGTTTTTTTGTAAGTATTTATTATTCAGGTACAACAAGCCAAGTGACCGAAATCTTTAACTCAATAGCGAGAGAAGGTTATACCATAGTAGGTGGTGCAATTGAATCTATTGATAAATCAGCAACTTATGGCTATGGTAGAGTCATTAAATCAATTGACGAGAAACATTATCTGATTTATTACTTGCAAGTATTACTTTTTTCTCTAATTGCTTATATACCTATAGGTCAAAATTTACGATTGGTTTTTAAGCAGAAACTTTCTATTGTTTTGGTTTTGATTAGTATTTTGGGCACTACTGTGCTCTTTGTTGTTGCTATCGACTGGGGTAGATTTATTTACATTCATCTGGTTTCGCTATTCCTTTTATCCTTTATATCAACAAGACTAATATCTTCAGACGTAAAAAGAATAAATGAAGAAGTATCTAGCGGGAAAAAACTAATCACATATAAGATGCTAGTTTTTTTCATCTTCTATTCTTTATTTTGGCATATACGTCACAGCGGTTCTCCAATTCAAGATGCCCTAAGCTATAAGCGAACTAACGTTGTAGCATTCGCAAAACCCTATAAAAAAACATTATTGCTACTCTGGGATTTTGGACTCCAAAATACTTCAAAGAAATAGTGGCAACGCTCTAAAGAGGAAAAATGAAAAAAGCATTTTTTGTTTTTGGATTATTTATTGTTATGCCGGTATTAGCTGTTAATATAATACCTTTAAGCCCCGATACGCCAAGATATGAGGATAGGCAACAACTGAGGGCCATATTAGTGGATATTGAAGTGGCAATTAATGCGGCAGATTTGGACGCAATCACAAAACATCTGCACCCGTCAGTAGTGGTTTCTTGGTACAATGGCGAAGTTTCTTATGGCATTCATGAAGTGCGGGCTTATTATAAGCGCATGTTGATCGGTGAAAATGCGCCACTCAAGGATTTCAAAACTCAGACAACGGTTTTCAAACCAGCCGTTTTTCATGACAATCTTGCAGTTGCAGCCGGCACGAGTCAAGATACGATTGTCTTCAGAAACGGTCAAACTTATCAATTTAACAGTGTTTGGGCGGCTACCATTAAGAAAACAGCGGAAAAGTGGCAAGTCGTGGCTTTGCACCTTTCTGTCAATACGCCTTATAATCAGTTGATTGATGAGCTAAAAAAAATGGTTTGGCAAGCTGCGGTTTTGGCTTTTATACTCGGTTTGCTGTTGGCTTGGTGGTTGACGCGGCGCAAATATATCAAACGTGTTCGGTAGGAGTCCAAGATTTATCTTGGACTCCAAAATACAAAAGCGAGAATATATATGTCAGAAAAACACGAACAAGAAGAAACTCATTTTCAGGCGCTCAAAGAGAGATTGCTCTATGTGATCAATCTCGTCCATCGCTATCCTCATATTATCTACAGTTAGCATTAAACACCAAAACCACAAAATGAAAACCAATTAAAAAAGTTCTTGACAAGATACAAAAATTTGTAGTAGTCTTCGCGCGCGTCGGAACTTAGGGAAGGGGATTTCAAATCCGCTACCGAAGGCATGTATTAGCGGTTCAGTGTGTAATGTTATACCAGTAACAAACTTCGAGATAAATTGATACTAAAAAGTTGTTGCAATTTAATTTGTTTTTAAGGGTGTCTAATTAATTGTCGCAGACGTATATGACACGTCTGATTTTGAATCAAATCAGTAAAAATTATAGATTAAATGTGATTTCTTTTGTATTTTATGAAAATGAAAAAAAAACTTTCTCCTCGAAACTAATTCATTTGTGGATAAAGGAAGGTAAATTTGATCGAGTTAAAAAAACTATCAATGTCATCAATGTCAACAGAAACAAATCTCCAGAGGCGAGATTTCTCTCTGACATTGCCGAAGGATTTAACCAGAATAGACGAGGATATAGAACCTTTTTGGAACTCGCTATCGACGGCAATCCATTGCATATTGTGGCAACCACATCAGAGAGAATCACCCGAACCGGGTTTGCCCTCATCAAGTGGATTATCGCAACCTAAGGTCAGCGAAGCTAACTATCGGGTGGGCGAATCGAACTTTTGGAAGAATCAGTTCATTCCGAGTTCTATGATACAACAACGCTTATTGCCACTTTCATTAGCTTTATCAGATCCCACTATGGGAGGCGAAGTGCAAGCCGACGTAATAACCAGCAAAAAGATTAGGATTTACCCTCAATGTGAAGCTTTATGGTTTGCTTCTTTGAATCTTTATCGCCGTGCATACAACTTATCAATTGAGTTTATGCGGAAAGGGCGTAAGCCATCTAGTGAATTCAGAACACAAATTTGTGATTGGTGCAAATTAGAATGTGAAGAACATGAGGTGACTTACAATAGCAACCTTATTCAGTCTGCTTACCGTAAGGCGTGTGATACACGCACTGCTGTGATTAAAAAAAGAATCAAAGGTGAAAAAGCTGAGATGTCTTTTATGTCAAGAAATGCGCCACAGCAATATTTTGTGGTTCCTAGATTGTCAGCAAATAAGCAAATTTTCCCGAGAATATTGAAGGGTTGTAAATGGACAGAGGATGTGCCCTCTGAAGCGATAGGCAAAACTGTTATCGTAACGCGAACGAATGGTCAATGGTTTGCCAGTGTCAATTTAAATCAGTCAAAAGAGCCAACAAAAAGTGAAGCTTTATCTATTGTTGCTCTTGATCCTGGTGTTAGAACGTTTCAAACCGCTTTTAGTGGAACTGATGTGGTTAGTTATGGCGATGGCTTTGTAAATGATCGGCTAGTGCCCCTGATGTTAGAGCTTGATGCTCTTTTGTCTGCACGCGATAAGCTTCATCGTGAAGACAAATCTAAACAATGGGTTAAAGATAGATTGAAAAATCTCAACCGAAAAATCCATAAGGTGAGGGCAAGACAACAAAACCTAGTAGCAGATTTGCACAGACGAATTGCTTATGATTTGGTTTCAAACCATGATGTGATTTTATTGCCCACTTTTGAGACCAAGCTAATGGTGAAAAAAAGTGATGAAACACGTAAACGATTTATTAGACGCAAAACTGTCAGAGGAATGCTTGGATTAGCTCACTATAGGTTTAAGCAAACCTTAAAGTGGATGGCGGTCAAATATGGCAAGACTGTAGTAGATGTCAATGAATCTTATACTTCTAAAACCTTGTGGGATGGTTCTATTCTAAAAAACCTTGGCGGGAAAGCTTCAATTCTTTTCCAAGGCAAAAGAGTAAACCGAGATATACATGGTGCGAGAAATATTTTGATTCGGTTTTTGACAAAGGTGATAGATGGTTTATTGCCACAGGGAGCTTACCCCTTAGACATAACCAGGCCAGATTTTTGTGGTTTTGGCGTTTTTAAGTAAGAGTAGTGAACAATATGAGGAAAATTTGGCTGATCTCTACGCGCCTCTTGAAGAGATCAAAAAAGTTTTAGGTCAGGAAGGACTTGCGCGTGTGGGTGAGCGTTTGCCCTTTATAGAAAAATTTTATTATGAACAAGAACCCGTCTTTGATGAGGAAAGCTTGGCACTGTTAAAAGAGGAACTTAGACAAGCCTTTGAAAGGCTTAATGCTGAAATCCCCACTTGGCAAGGTTTTCAAGAGGATGCAATGCTCATCGTTAATAAATATAAAAGCGAGCCGCAAAAAAGCAGGGCGCTGTTTTTCGATCTCTTTAAGCTTATGCCTCTTCTCTATACGGCGCGTGGTGATCTTTCTCAAGGGGAAGTCGATGAGTTTCTGCGTGAGGCAAGTGCTAGGGAGGTGAGAAATCGTTTTTTTGATGTTATGAAAAACCATTTTCCTCTGCTGGTTCAGTCTTTAGGTTTTCAAAAACTGATGAGTTATTTTAATCAATTCAGAAAAGATGAGCATCCCTTTCAAAAGCTTTTTATTAAAGCTACGACTGCCAGCTATCAGGGGCAAATGTTAAGGCAACGTGTCTTGAAACTGATCCGGGTAAGGCCTGAAGATGCTTTAGTCAGAGGTGCCTTTGGTAGTGATTGTTCTATGAGAAGTGTGCCTTATCATTGTTTAGTTAAGGGCGCGGAAGTGTATTATATTTTGGCTTCAAAAAATGAGTCCCCTCCCCGTCATAGTAAACCGGATGGCTATATATTTATTGTCTGGGTAGAAGTTGAGGATAAGTCTTTGCCTTATATTTTGACGCTTAATGCGCCTTATATTTCTGGCAATGCGGGCAAAGAAGTTATCAAGATGATGGCTTATTTTCATAAAGTCAACGCGGTTATCGTTCCACGAAAAAC
Organism: Pseudomonadota bacterium; assembly: GCA_039714115.1. Taxonomy (GTDB): domain Bacteria; phylum Pseudomonadota; class Gammaproteobacteria; order Beggiatoales; family Beggiatoaceae; genus Thiomargarita. The sequence goes on from JBDLJY010000027.1 coordinate 30,386, forward strand.
TCGATTAATAGGGCTGAACAATCATGTGAGTGGACAAGAGGGGCTTCAATTTTCTGAAAAACGAGCAGTTGAAGTGCGTTTTCCGCCTTCATGGGAGGTTCTCGATAATAAGCAAAAATAATTTGAAAGGATTTATAGGTTATATAGTAATAATTATTTGGGATTTATGAATCGTTTGGCTGATTTGATTAGCATTGAGCCGGCACCTTCAGAAACGATCATTTCTCTGGGTGAATATCAGCGTGAGCCTGATAGTATCAACATCGCTTTGATTCCTGAGGGTTTGAGGGCGCTGATTGCTAGTCAATTTCAGGCTTCTGTTAATCCTCCAGAGGCTTCTTTGGTAAGGCGTATTCTCCAAATTGATGATAGAAATATTGTCTTGGCACAGGCTCTGAGGGAACGGATATTTCATAAAAAGTTTGTTGCTTATGAAGAGTTTAAAAATTTTAGAACTGAATTGGGTTTTCAGTTTTCTGATTTATCTAAATTAGCGTTTGAAAGCAAGGCGCAGATCATTTTTGGATGGGAGAATATCGATTTTAAAGATGATACCGCGTTTAATCTTTTAAAAGATTCAGTTTTAAGTTATATTAAGGATAATTGTTATAAGTCTTTTTTTACGGCTGCTATCTATAATATTCCTAAATTAATTCTTGCTCTAAAAGGTGAAATTAATGTCGATGAAATGAATATCGATGGCAAAACGGCACTCCATTTGGCGGTTGAATATGATCATTCTGATGTGATCGAGGCATTAGTTACTGTCGGTGCTAATGTGCAAGCTAAGAATCATTTTGGTAAAACTGCTCTTCATTTGGCCGCACAGGAGGGTTATATAAAGGCTGTCAGTGCTTTGTTGAAGGCAAAAGATGTTGATATACAGGTAAAAGATGATAATTCTCAGTCTGCACTTTATTGGGCTGCTAAGGAGGGGCATGTAAAAGTGGTTAAAATTTTGTTGTCTGCTGGTGCTCAGGTGAATGTTAAAAATAATAGGGATGAGAAGACGGAACTTCATTGGGCAGTTCAGGGGGGGTATGTGGAAATTGTTGAGGCTTTATTAGAGGCGGGTGCTGATGTTGGGGCTAAGGATGATATGAGTCAAACGGTGCTTCATTTGGCAGCTAAAGGGGGGTATAGGGAGATTGTGGAAATGTTGTTGAAAGCCGGTGCTCCGCTTCAAGTTAAGAATAAGTCGGGTGCCACTGCGCTGATTGAAGCGGTTCGGGAAGGGCATAGTGGGGTTGTAGATGCTTTATTAG
>JBDLJY010000028.1:0-31571 GCA_039714115.1 Pseudomonadota bacterium
TGTCAGGTTAATTTTTCCTTTAATTTACAACGACCTGCCATGTTTTGGATACTTGGCAGGTCTTATTTGGCGGCTTAACTTAATGGCATTGACGCAGAGCGTGGGAACGATAAAAACTGATAACTGATTGATAAATAGGTAACTCACCATGCGTCGCGCTATTATTGTACATTCTTCTGGAAATTGGCCTTCAAACGAGATAGTTAGCACTGTCACTTTGGCCTTTCAAGAACGCCATCGTCGTCGTTTTCGTCTGATTGATGATCAGAATGATCCTTTTTTGTTAGATTTAGCTCATGCTACTTTGCTGAATGATGGGGATGGATTGGCTTTAGAGGGCGGTGGATTTATCTGTGTGCAAGCCGCAGCGGAGCCTGTGGCTGATGCTCTGTGCGATTCAATTGAACAGGCGGCTCGTGTCGCTTGGCATATCGGTAATCGACATGTTCCGGTGCAGGTGTTGGATGGGGGGGTATTGCGTATTCAAGATGATCATGTTTTGGTGGATATGTTGAGAGGGCTTGGGGTACAAGTGAGTCGCCATATTGCGCCTTTTGCACCTGAATCTGGGGCTTATCATCACCATGAACACTGAAACGGCTTTATATTCTCTATTGGCTTGGCTATCTCCTTCTTTTCCTGTTGGTGCTTATAGTTATTCTCATGGTTTGGAATATGCGGTTGAGTCTGGTTTGGTTAAAGATAGGGATAGCCTTGTTGAATGGGTAGAAACGATTATCACTGCGGGGAGTGGGCGAACTGATGCTATGTTGTGTTGTGCGGCTTATCAAGCTGTAAAGGCTGAGGATGCAGAGCAATTGATATGGGTTGTTGAACGGGCTGATGCTTTGCGTGGTACTGCGGAAATGGCTTTGGAAAGTGCGGCTCAAGGGCAAGCGTTTTTGGATACGGTGCGGGCTGCTTGGGCTCATGCTGCTTTGGAGGATTGGGCTAATAGGCTGCAAGCTATGCAACGTCCACCGGCTTATGCTGTTGCTGTGGCGGTGGTTGCGGCTCGGCATGGTTTGCCTTTGGATATGACGCTAACGGCTTTTTTACATGCGATAGTCGCTAATCTTGTCTCGGCTGGTGTGCGCTTGATTCCCCTTGGTCAAACTGATGGACAGAGGGCGATAAGTGGTTTGGCTAAAACGGTTATTGCTTGCGTAAAAGATGTTTTAAGTCAGTCGCTTGATGATTTAGGTTCTGCTACGCCGATGATTGATTGGACTTCTATGCGTCACGAAACTCAATATACGAGGTTATTTAGATCATGATATCTCCATTAAGAGTAGGTATTGGTGGGCCAGTTGGCTCGGGTAAAACGGCATTGTTAGATGGTTTGTGCAAGCGATTGCGGGATGATTTTCAAGTCGCTGCTATTACGAATGATATTTATACTAAAGAGGATGCTCAGTTTTTGATACGTTCTGGTGCGCTCTCTGATGAGCGAATAGTCGGGGTGGAGACGGGCGGTTGTCCTCATACGGCGATCCGTGAGGATGCGTCTATTAATTTGGCGGCTATTAGTCAGATGATGAGGCAGTTTTCGTCGTTGGAAATTGTTTTTATTGAGTCGGGTGGTGATAATTTAGCTGCGACATTTTCGCCAGAGTTGGCTGATATTACGATTTATGTGATTGATGTTGCCGCTGGGGATAAAATACCTCGTAAAGGGGGCCCGGGTATAACGCGATCCGATCTTTTGGTTATTAATAAGATTGATTTAGCGCCTTTGGTTGGTGCGAGTTTAGAGGTGATGGAAAGGGATGCGAAAAAAATGCGGGGAGAGTTGCCGTTCCAATTGACTAATCTGAAGACGGGGCAAGGGTTGGAAGAGGTGGCTCAATTTATTCTCAAGGCGGGGGGTTTATCGGCAAATCCCGTCCGACGTTCAGTTGTTGATTTTCACTAGGAAACCATAACTATGCGTGAATTTAATACCTTTGGCCCCTGTGATCCAGCCCATAACTATATTGTTCCACGCAGCACTGAGGTTGCCGATTTCGTCCAACGTCTTAAAAAGGGACGATATATTGTCATCTTCGCGCCGCGTCAAACGGGTAAAACTACCTTTTTTCGTTGGGCGCTAGAAGCCTTAACCAATGAAGATGATACTTATTTGCCGATTCAATTGAATTTTGAGGCCTATCAAGAACTGTCACCAGAGGATTTTTATTCTTCTCTTAAAGAAGATATTCAACAGGAAATAGAGAATGCTAAAGCATTTCAACAATTACAAAATGAGGCTTCTTTTTGCCAGTTCTTAGAAAATTTTTCAATGACTTCTCATCTTGCCATGATGAGGTTCTTTGAACGGCTCGGTGGCTATCTTCAACATTACCGGGTTGCCATCATCATTGATGAATTTGATGGTATTCCCACTGCCGAAGTCAAAAATTTTTTGCATACTTTACGCAAAATTTATTTGTCAAGAAAATTGAACCGTTGTCCGTTTACGGTGGGCATTGTGGGTGTCAAAAGCATCATTCAACTCAATTATGATCGCTCGATTTCGCCCTTTAATATCCAAGATGAGTTTGCTCTGTCCAATTTTACTTTGGCGCAAGTAGAAGAACTCTTGGGACAATACACGGCAGAAGTGGGACAGGCTTTTGTGCCCGAAGTGATTGAAAATCTCCACGAACAAACAGGTGGACAACCGTTTCTTGTCAACCGCATGGCACAAATATTGACTCAGGAAATGAAAATTGAGGGCACGATCTCAAACGCGCATTTTCAGAAAGCGCACCAAAAGATTTTAAATGAAGCCAATGTTCATTTGTCACATTTAAGCACCAATATCCGTAGCAATCCGCGATTTGAAACCCTTTTGATGGAAATTTGTTCATACAATGCCGGCATACCCTTTAATCTTCGCAATGAGTTGCTCAGTGAATTGGCGACTTACGGTGTCTTAAAAGCTGGTGCTGATGGTTTTTGCGAAATGGCAAACCCGATTTATCAATATTGCATTGTGCAAACATTTCAACCGTTATTCACAAGCACGAGATGATATAGATCAGATTGATGGGAAAACCATTGCATTCCAGTGATACAAGAAAAGCCGTCTGCGGCTAAAGCACGGCGTTAGTTAATATTGCGATGTTCATGTCTTAGTGGACATGTTGAGAGGATTTGGCGTACAATTGACTCGCCTTGGAAGCAGTAAAGGCGGCCCCGGCATTACGCTCACATCGACGCGGAGCGTGGGAACGAGAAAAAGGCGGGGGGTTAGATAATAGTGTCCAAAGCTAAAGCTTTGGACTCCAAGTGTCTTTGAATTTTAATTTAATTAATGAGGTCTTTATGAAAGCGCAAAGCGCAAATACAACGATTGAGTCAAACGATTTTGTTCGTCAAATCATCGCTGATGATGTGAAAACGAATAAAAATGAGGGTCAGGTGGTGACTCGTTTTCCGCCGGAGCCTAATGGCTATTTGCATATTGGTCATGCGAAATCTATTTGTTTGAATTTTGGTATTGCGGCTGAAGATGAGGGTAGGCAATGTTATCTCCGTTTTGATGATACTAATCCCAGTAAGGAAAATCTTGAATATGTTGAGTCCATTAAAACGGATGTGCGTTGGTTAGGCTATGATTGGGGAGAGCGCTTGCGCCATTCGTCGGATTATTTTGATCAGCTTTATGATTATGCCATCGCTTTGATCAAAATGAATAAGGCTTACGTTTGTAGCTTAACCACTGAGGAAATCAAAGAATCTCGTGGTACTTTGCGTGAACCGGGTAAGAATAGCCCTTATCGTGATCGTTCAGTCTCGGAAAATCTGGATTTGTTTGAGCGCATGAAGGCGGGAGAGTTTGCCGATGGTGAACATGTTTTACGGGCCAAAATTGATATGGCTTCGCCTAATATTAATATGCGGGATCCGATCATTTATCGCATTAAAAATGTGCCGCACCAGATGACAGGCGATAAGTGGTGTATTTATCCTATGTATGATTTTACCCATTGCCTTTCCGATGCAATTGAAGGTATTACTCACTCTTTGTGTACTTTGGAGTTTGAGGATCACCGCCCATTGTATGATTGGATATTGGATACGTTAAATACTCCGTGTCATCCGCAACAGATAGAATTTGCTCGCTTATCGCTGAATTATACGGTCCTGAGTAAGCGTAAATTACAGGAATTGGTTGAAAATCATCTTGTTAGCGGTTGGGATGATCCACGTATGCCGACTTTGAGTGGGATGCGAAGACGGGGTTATACTCCTTCCGCCATCAGGGAGTTTTGTGATCGCATTGGTGTGACAAGAAAAAATACCCAAATTGAAATGGGGGTGTTAGAAAATTGTATTCGTCAGGATTTGGAGGCAAATACTGTCCGCGTGATGGCGGTATTAAAACCTTTGCGGGTGGTGATTGAAAATTATCCTGATGATCATGTTGATCAGCTAGAGGCGCCTAATCATCCCGATTATGCCAGTATGGGCTCTCATAAGGTGCCTTTTTCACGGGTTTTATATATTGAACAGGATGATTTTCTTGAGGCTCCGCCGAGGAAATTCTTTCGTTTAGCTCCGGGGCGTGAAGTTAGGTTACGTTATGCTTATTTTATTACTTGTCATGCTGTGATCAAGGATGAGATGGGTGATATTGTCGAATTACGCTGTACTTATGATCCAGATACTCGGGGCGGTTCTGCTCCGGATGGTCGAAAAGTTAAGGGTACTTTGCATTGGGTGTCAGAGTCTCATGCAGTTAAGGCGGAGGTTCGCTTATATGATCGTTTGTTTAATCATCCGAATCCGGGCGCAGATGGGACTGATTTTAAGGCGGCACTGAATCCTGATTCGATGGAAGTGTTGACTGATAGTTTGGTTGAGGCTAGTTTAGCCAATGCTCAAGCTGGTGAGCGTTATCAGTTTGAAAGAAAAGGGTATTTTTGTGTTGATAGGGTTTCAAAGGAGAAGTTGGTTTTTAATCGTATTGTGACTTTGCGTGATTCTTGGGCGAAGATTGAGAAGGCGAATAAGCGGGCGTAGCCTGGGTATTTTAACGGTTGTAGGGGCAATCCTTTGTGGTTGCCCTTATGCTACGCGGATGATTGTATAAAATGTTAAACGAACAAAACGAACTCTTAAATCAAATTCGCTTGGGTGAAGATTCGGTGCTTGAATTTAAAAGCGTGAATATTCAAGGAAAACGAGTCTTAGGGCCGCACCGTAATAGTCTTGCCGATGAGTTAGCGGCAATGGCAAATACTTGTGATGGTATTTGTATCTTAGGGGTTGATGATAAAACTAAAGAAATTGAAGGCATCCCAGTCGATAAATTGGATGTCGTGGAAGATTATCTAAGACACATAAGCAATGATATGATTCAACCTCCCCTCTCGGCTAAAATCAGGGGTATGGAGTTACCTGATAAGTCGGGTAATCTGCGTGCAGTTATTAAAATTGATGTTCCACGCAGTTTATTTGTGCATAAAAGCCCTGGTGGTTATTTTAAACGTTTGGGTAGTTCAAAACGAGAAATGACTCCGGAACAATTAGCCCGTTTATTTCAACAACGTAGTCAAGTCCGCATCATTCATTTTGATGAGCAAGCGGTGCCAGAGACGCAATTGGATAATTTAGACAAGGAACTTTGGCAACGTTTCACACTAAATAGTCAAGAAGATGCCCGAATAACGTTACATAAATTAAAATTACTTACCCTTGATGATTCTGGTAATGAAAGGGCGACAGTTAGTGGTATCTTGATGTGCAACCGACATCCAGAAAATGATTTGCCCAATGCCTATATTGAAGCGGTGCATTATCGGGGATTCCATCGAGATGCTCATTATCAACTTGATCATGCTCGCGAAAAAAAATAAAATTTAATCATCACTTTCATATCTCTCAATCGTCGCACCAGCTATTAGGTAGCCGGCTTCTCCAATATCTGTTTTTTTCCTTTCAAGCGTGATCTGCCCGGAAACCCAGATTGGTTCATACATATCTTCTGTCCAGATGCCATTTCCGGTTGCTGTTTTTACCAAGACGGTTTGATTGACTGGTGGTGGCGGGACATGGATACACGCGCCAAAATAGGGAACTCGTAAAAATTCGGTAATACGTCCCTTTTGCTGGGTAAGTGGGGCGATGAAGCCGGGGAGTTTGATGTATTTGTTGTTAAGCTTTTCGTATAGTAAGGCAACTCCCAGCATACAGCCTCCCGCCACGACGAATGTGGCTTCTAGGATAAATAATAGCATGATATGGTAGGCATGGGCCAATGCCAGTATGATAACCCCCCCAAATCAGACCTGCCATGTATCCAAAACATGGCAGGTCGTTGTAAATTAAAGGGAAAATTAACCTGACAGGTTTTTGACACCTGTCAGGTTTGTCTTAACTTAATGGCATTGGGTTGCAAACCCCGTCCTGCACATAAGCTTTAGCTTTGGAAGAAATCCGATTTTTTTAAAAAATCGGATTTCTAGCAACTTTAGCAGTGTTTTTTTGCCACCCATCACATGACAGGCAAAACTAACATCTCCCAGCATCATTTTTGGTATCAGTACTTGTAAAACCGCCTCGGTGGAAGGTTCTTCCAGCAAAAACTCAATGTGCATCAACGTGGACCACCATTGTTAGTCAGAGGATCGCCTACCTCAAAATATCCCTCTATCGCGGAAATATTGAATCACATTGGGCAGATTGTCACCGGTTTGTGATAAATACTCTTGCGGGCCAGCTTCAGGAATGCCGCGTGTATTATCAGCAGTTAGATAAGACAAATGTCAGGTGCTAATGAAACGCCGCAAGGCACTGAGGCGGGGATATTTAGCAAACTGGCCTAGAGTGTTAACCGCTAATATTTCTGCCGATTCCAATTTTTCCGTCATGCGAGTATCACCTGAGAGAACAAATCCTTCGCCCAAACGGAAATCCAAAAAACGGAACGGCTTGTCCTTGGAATCCTGCTGCAACCATTCTGCCTCAATAACTGGCCCTCTAGTGGTCTCATTGATGGCGATATGATAGGTAATAAGCGGACTATTTGGTTTTTCCCGGTATTTCAAGATAAACTTCAGCGGCCCCATGCTACCACGAGTTCGCAGCTCACGAAAACGCCCCCGCTTGTCCCAAGCTTGGCGCAGTCCGATGGAAAAACATTCAGAAAGAAACGCAAATACATCAAATAGTGTGGATTTACCGCTACCATTTGGTCCCAAAAACACTGTTAATGCTGTCAAGTTTTTGAGTTCCAGAGATTTCAGCGCACGGTAGTTTTCTACCCACAGGTATTCTAGGCGGGGCTGTTTTTTTGCTTGAGAAATATATGGTTCAAATTGGTGTTCCATTAAATGGCCTCAATTATTCGACCTGTGCAATACTCGTCCAAGATAAATCTTGGACTCCAAAGTACCTGAGCTGGCAAAGCGGTTAATCATAGCATTGAGGTGCTGACTATGTACATTGGGCTGATCAACAGCCATAAAAAGCACTCCTTGTCGGTTAGGAAAGTTCTGTTGCAAATATTGGATCGCTGCTCGAATGGAACTGCTCAAGCCTTGGTGCCAATTTTTATTAAAGATAAATTGCACTTGGCGATTTTTGAATAGCGGTTGCAATTTGTCCGCATGGGCGCCAAAAACGACCACCACCGATGCCGCATTGGATTCAAGTGCTATATCGGTAACATGTTTTAGTAAAGGGCGCCCTTTATACAAAGCAGCTTGTTTAGGGGAGCCGAAACGGCGTGACTCTCCCGCTGCCAAGATGATAATAGTGACTTCAGGCATAGTTAGGACATTGTGCGCTTCGGGGCATGCATTCCCAAGCCTTCTTAGGAGTCCAAAATTGATTTTGGACGAGACGCCCAAACTAAAGTTTGGACTCCGGAGCCATCTGCTTATGTATAAGAGAGTGAGCAGGAGCTTGGGAACGATAAAAACATTAACTCAGCAAAAAATCTCGCGCAATACCTATCCGATTTTTTGAAAAAATCGGATTTTTTTGATACTGATGCCCCGTTAAAAATCCGATTTTTTGAAAAAATCGGATTTTTTTTTCTTGTGCCGGACGGGGTTGCAAACCCAATGCCATTAAGTTAAGCCCCCAAAAGAAGACCTGCCAGGTTTCCAAAACATGGCAGGTCGTTGTAAGTTAAGGTAAAAATTAACCTGACAGGTTTTTTACACCTGTCAGGTTTGTCTTAACTTAATGGCATTGGGTTGCAAACCCCGTCCTGCAGAAAACTTTTTGGTTGATACCGTATTTTTATTCCATTATACTGTTCATTGCGGACTTTTTGGAGTCCAAGATTTATCTTGGGCACCACGGAAAAAGGAGGAATTATGTCCATACAGCTACATTTACTGTTTGCCTTATTGCTAGGCTGGTTGCCACTGGCTTGGGGGGGCTCAAATTGCTCCACCGTTTGCATCAATGGCTCTTGTACGAGTTCTTGTGGTCCCGGAAGCCAAACAATAGTTGGTTCAAGTGCCGGTTGCTCCACGACTTGTATCAACGATTCTTGCACTAGCTCTTGTGCGTCCGACAGCGTCGTGGGTTCAGGAAATTTGCAAAGCCAATCTTATGATTGGCAAGGTTTTACCCAAGTGGTTGGGCAAAATGCTTTTGATATAAGCATCACTCAAGGGACTTTTTATCAGGTTAAAGTCACGGCGGATAAAAATGTTTTCCAACATCTTGACATTCATCGAAATGGCAGAGTGTTGTACTTAAGCACTGAGAACAATACCATTTTGACGAATGCGACATTACAAGCAGCAATCACTATGCCCTCTTTGACTGAAATTAAGTTGAGTGGCATCAGTAAATGTGTCTTCTCAGGGTTTAGCTCGAATCGTTTAAAACTGGTTATGTCAGGTAGTAGTCAGTTAACTGGGGTGAGTGGTACAGTCAATAATTTGAGGGTTAAATTGTCAGGTAGCAGTGATTTGAACTTGAAAGAAATCATTTCTTCTAATGCTACTGTGAGGTTGAAAGGTGCAAGCCATGCAATAATAAGCATGAGTGGTGCTTTAAGTGGAAGATTGTCAGGTGCATCAACACTTGATTGTTATGGAACGCCAACTAACAATACTATTACTACGAGCGGCGCGTCAAAATTTAACGGATGTAAGTAGAATATTTATCGTTCCTTTGCGGAGCAAAGGATCAATAAGGCGTAGTACAACTGATTTACGGAAATAACGGATTTTTTTTTTCGGGAATGAGGTGAAACAAAGGAAAGCATTCTCGGACGCGGAGCGTCCTGCAAGAGGAGAGTTACATTTTTTTTGTATCGTACCCAAACACACTTTGTTCCGCGTCTCGGCAGGCATTCCTTTGCTCCGCAAAGGAACGATAAAAAATCCGTTATTTCCGTAAATCCGTTGTACTATGCTTTTTCGTGTAAGGCTCGCTCCGTTTTTCACGGGCACTTTTGACTATTTGGTTTTTATTCGTTGTTTACCATTCGTTGTACTCACACAAAACGGCGGATGCAAAACGCTTCGGTAGGCAAACGATATTTTTGCCCCGTTTGTTGACTTAACCATTCAGCATAAGCAGTGGCATCGTGCCAAGACACATTGATCACCGGACGATTACCACGTCCCCAGCCTCTATCTGAGGGTTTTTCTCTACCCGTCGCTTCAGCAAATTTGTCATACTCCGCAAAAGTCACCTCATATTGGCTCATCGCAAAGCGCTCCACCGACACCTCATGCACCAGCTTTTCATCATCATCACCGCCCCCCTGAATATCGCCCATGCCATGCGAAAGCGCCCGGCAGGAATCAAGACCCTTTTTGGCCCTAGACTGCCATCTTTTAGGCGATCACGAAAGACTTTCCCATTTTGTTGAACGTCATTGATCTTTTCAGAATTAAACCAAATCAGCGCCGCCGCCACGACAACAACTAATCCACCAAAAGCCTTTAAAAATGATTTCGCTTGATTGCTTTGCTGTTGTGACTGTGTAACTTCACGTTTCCGGGCTTGAACGGGTGGGATTTCTTTAAGCGTACAATGTCCCTATTATCATTTGCCCAAATTGCGTCTTACCCGTCGCGCTACCCACGCTATCTCTCAACGAACTTGCCACCCGTGCCAGTCCAAAGTCTATAATTTTCACCCTAATGCCCGTTTTTGTCCGTTTCAATAACAAATTAGCCGGCTTTAAATCCAAGTGAAAAATCTTATGCTCATGCGCCAGTTGCAACCCTTTAGCGATATGTATCCCAACTTCGAGACCTGTTGAAACATCAAGCTTGCCATACTTTTCTATCCAAGCCTCGCCAGCACCCTCGATATATTCAGTGACGAAGTAAGGCTTATCCTCTTGGATGGCATCGGTATAATCCCAATGTAGCGGCTTAGGTACATAGTCGCTGGCAATATCACGCATGAGAACGTTCAAATCGGGGGCTGTTGGACTAATTGTTGAAGTTGTTCAATGAGTTGCAAGCGTAATTCTGGACGATAGAGGCCCTTAAGATCGGCGAAGGGTTGTAGATAATCCTGCTCAATTTGCGCCTTGCACTCCGATGTCAATGCCAATAAAATTCAAGATTATCTAAATAGACTTGTCCCTTTTTTGGTAAGTTCTAGGACTTACGCATTGACAAATTAATTCATTTGTCAATTCAAATTATTAGCTGCATTTGTTGAAGTTTTATATAACTTGACAAATGATTTTTAACTAATTGATTTAGCGATTAATTATTTTTGTCAATGCGTAAGTCCTAAGTTCGTAGTCAATGCCATTAAGCCTGCCCCGGTCCCGACGATAGGAGGGATCTTGAGGGATTAAGTCCCCAAATCAGACCTGCCAGGTATCCAAAACCCATGACGTTGTAAACTCAAGGGCGTCGAAAAATTAACCTGACAGGTTTTTGACACCTGTCAGGTTTGTCTTGATCCCTCGCTCGCTCGGGACAGGCTTAATGGCATTGAAGTTCGTAGTAGGCGATTTATCGCCTAAAAAAACCTGATTGCTACTGACTCTCCACGCTTTTCACTGATAACTGATATACAAAGGCTTGTATTTTTCTCCACGCCCAAGTAGAATGTCACCCCAAACATAAGATGACTGCGAAAGTCGTCGTTTTAAATCCAATCTAAAACCAATTATCATGGCTAAAAAAGCTAAAAAAAAATATAACTTCGGTTTCCTCGGGCTGACAGGATCAGGAAAAACCTGCATTCTAGCCGCCCTTGATATGCAGCGCAGAGCACATCCCGCTGGCTATACCACAACCCTACTACCTGTAGAAGTTGCCCCCCCTACTGGCGACAAAGAGACATGGACGGACGCTGAGAAAGAGGCAGACATGCTACATAAAAGTAGCCAGAGGCTTAAGGAGGCAAAACAACAATTAGAGCAAGGCACGGTGCCAACGGCAACAGACTTGAACGATGATTTCATTTTTGAATATGAATTTTCATCGGTAGAAATGGGCAATTTCCAAGCTCGACTCATTGATTATGGTGGCGAGTTGGCCAATCCTGAAGGCTATGCCCCCGAAAAAGTCGAGCTGCGCGAAAAATTAGCGGGTATGGATGGTCTCTTCGTTTTAGCACCAGCACCATTCCCTACCAAAAAAGATAAAGCAGTCTCTGAATTTCTCAACTTACTGCAAAAAACACTGACTCGCATACCCTTTAAGAAACCCATCGTATTATTAATTAATAAATGGGACCGTGTTGCCCCATTATCTGAATATACCCATTCACAAAAACCTTTAACGTCTGATGAACTTCCCTCCACTGAGCATCGTGATTTATATAATGCGCTTATAAACAGGGTCGGTGAAAAAAATTGTAAAGCTTTTCCGGTTAGCGCGTTTGGTGAATATACCACAGACGATGGGAAAGAAACCGAATTTCCTAAACATGTCAATCCCCTCGCCTCCTTTGGCTTATTGGAAGGTTTTATCTGGTTGGCACAACGCTTAAATACCATTAAGCTACAAACTTCAAAAGTACAACAGCGGCTTTTGTTGTCTTTGCTATTTTTCCTAGTCATCGGACTGGGGGCTAAACAGGCTTATGATGACAATAAAAACTATAATGACATCATCAGCAAATTAAATAACCCCAAAACAGAGAGCGATGACATTAAAAAAGCGGAGCAGTGGTTAGAGGATTATTACTACACAAGCTCAATCTCGCACCCATTTTCGTGGCTATTTGTTGTCAATAATGAGACTGCGAAATCGAAATTGGATAAATCGCGTAAGCGCAGAGAACAAGCTTTGTGGCAAGCGATACAAAATGCACCTTCACTAGAAAATAGACTTCAGGCTTGCGAAGTTTACCTAAAAGCCTTGCCTAATGGAGTTCGTATCGGTAATGTGAAAACAATTATTGCCCAACTTGAAGACACTTTGCGTAAAAAACGTGATCAGCAATGGTGGCAACTGGTAGAACAAGCACCCAGTGAGAGTGCCAAACTGGAAAAGGCGCGTCAATACCTAAAAAATATGCCAGACGGGATACATAAGGTAGATGCTGAGACTATTGTCGCACAAATTCAAGAAGCATTGCGTGTGGAAGAGGAACAGCAGTTATGGCAACCCGTTTTAGACGCAATCTCTCCGCGTATCCAAATAGAAACTGCACAAGCTTATTTGCAAGAAAAACCCGACGGTGAATATGCTGCTAACGCAAAAAATGTTATTGCACAAGCCGAAGAAGTTTTGCTAGAGGCAGAAGAACGACGCTGGTGGCTGCCAGTAGAGCAAGCTAGTACCTTGCTTGTCAAAGTTGAAAAGGCGCAAGCCTACCTAGAAGCGATGCCAAATGGCAAACACGCCGCTGATGCGGAGATCATCATTGCACAATATGAATCGCAAAAAGAGTGGGCAGCCTTTGAAAGTGACTATTATGATTGGTTTACTAACGACGAGTTTTTAAAGGCGGCACAACATTTAAGCCAGCACCAACCTCAAGACGATCCTAAGTTACAAGCATTAAAGCTGCAATTTCTAGCTAACGTCTTCAAGCCACTAGAGGCGAAAATAAATAGCTTGCTCGACCGCCGAAAATGGTCAGAGGCTTATAAACAACTTGATAATTATGAGAATTGGCCTGATGATTTCAAAAATGGAGAAAGACTCGGCAAAATTGGGGCGTTGCGTAGAAGTGTGCAAGTGGCTGAAGAGCGTTTTTTTTATACACAACTCCTTGTGGCTAGAGATCTAGAACGTGCGGAAAATTATTTAAGTTTGGCACCATTGCAAACGATGCAAGATCAAGTAACGGAATACAAGAACTATCTGGTTAAGATGCGAAATCCCCTCAGACTAATACTTATCCTTGAGAGGATAGAGTGGGGAGATTTTAACGATAGCGGTAATACCATTACCGTTTTCATGGATGGCAAAAAAATAATCGAACATGCGGGAATCGATGCTCAAGCCAATAGCCAAACTGGGGAAATTGGACGCCGTTTTTTTATACATAAACTCAGTAGCCTTGTAACCATTCAAGTCAAGATTGTTGAGAAAAATTGGATAACAGGCGATGATGACAGTGGGCAAGGCCGTAAAAAAGTCAATGTTGGCAAATTAAATGGTTTCATTCTTGATCTCAAGGGAGATGGTTTTATAAATAAGGCAGTATTTCGGCTTGAGGGAATACCCCAGAGACCTCATTTGCCCTCATGGGAGGAATAAATCAATCAATGTCTGTTTTTTTAATAGCACAAACACCGCGAGCTGGATTAAGAAATCACTGTTTTGTGGTACCTGATAATTTTTTGCAACTGACTTCAAGACGTGAAGTCCGGGAACTGCTTAGTACGGCTCTTTCCCAAGCGGAAGGAAATGATTATATTGCGGTCAGTAAAACGGTTGAACAGGTTGCCAGTAGTCGCCAAGGTCGTGAAATGTTAGTGTTGGTAGGCATTGATGTCCAGCAATTGTCAGAGAGTGATCGCAAAAAGGTACGCACCAAGCTAGAAGACTATTTGTCTCAGCTTGAAATTTTGGTCACTGAGACTATTGACTGGGAAAAATCGGACGGCGATTTTTTTGTGCTGCGTTCTGAGCTAGATAAATGGGGGCAAGATAATTTTTTTATGGATTTGCCTCCGTCGGGCTCTCCGGTGAAACGAGCGAAGGCGCCACCAAAATATTCATATTCAGTTTTTTTGAAGACAATTGGGGCTGCTATATTGCTTGTTATAATATTATATACTTTCAAACAATGTACAAAAGACGGTCAAGAACAAACCGTCGATAAGTTTCCCTATCATAAATACAACAGTTTCTTACCCGAACTGTGTCAAGTTTCTGAAGAGAACTGGGAAACATTAGCAGAATTCAGAAGCTTATGTCAAATTTCAAAGACAATTGATCAGTCTGATTTTCTTAAAGAGTTAAGAGAGAGTGACTGTCATGAGTTTTTATTAAAAATAGAATCGGTTAATGAAGAAACTGTTTTTGAATTTGTGACGACAGAGGAGAATAAAGACAAGTTGCAGGCTGAATTGGAGCTTGATAGGCAGAGTGATGTAGTCAAAATTCGTAACCAGTTAAGGGCTTTATACAAGGAATTTAATCCTGATAGTCATAAGGATAAAGTCTGTCTTCCTTTCTTTACGGATGAAGATGTCGAAATGACTTCATCAATGCTGCCCAAATTAGCGCCTCTGGATGGAACCTTAGCATCTTATTTGGCACTGGCTCCCAAAAAAGTGGTGCTAAAAGTCAAGCGGCAGAGATTGAAAGAAAATTTGGAGAGTCTCATAACAAAATGGGAGCTAGGCAATCCTAAAAAAGCTGTACAAGAATTAGAAGTTCTACTTTTAAAAGTCTGTGATAAGGCTAACATTGATGAATTAGTTGAATCTCATTGTGGGTATGAAACAGCCAAAGAACTCAAGATGAGTGTTCTAGTGGCGGATAAAAGGCAGATTTATGGGCTGCTTGGTTTGGAGCTGTCTTTTGATAACGGAGAAGGGGTAGTGGCGGTTCGTAACGCTTTAAGAGAACTTGATGCGGCTCTGAATGGTAAAAAGGTGTACGAGCCTGTTTACTTACCTTTATTTAGCGATGAGGATGCTAGAATTATTATTCGACTTGAGGAGAGGTTGAAAAAGGTTAAACTCGTCAAATCAGAAAATATGTTGGAGGGTTTAAAGCAGCTCAGTGAGCTTGCACAACAACTCCGCCAAAGAAAGTTTAAGCCGAATATTATAAAACAAGTCATTGAGGAGTTGAAAAACTTAGAATATATATCTGTTCCCCATGATATAACAAACTACGTTTCTCAGCAATTAAGTGAATTTCGTTCTAAAGTACACAAACTTGATAAGTTAACAAAAAGCATTGAGGCTGTGCGAGGCAGGTGATTCGATGACTTTTTATAAAACATTTGTTAGGGTAGTGTTTATTGCGGTTGTATTGGTTTTTACAACCGGAGTGCCACATTGTGTCAAAAAAGATGAATATTTTTTCTGTTATAAATACAACAGATTCTTACCAGCTCATTGTCAGTTTTATGAAAATAGTTTTTCTAAACAAAATATTCAAGTTTTAAAAGAAATCAAAATATTATGTCAAGTTTCACCGGCTATTTACAAGGCTGATTTTATTAAAGAGTTAAAGATGACTTCATGTCATGACGATTTATTAGAAACGTCTGATGATCTTAATGAAGGGACAGTTCTTTATTTTGTGACGGAGGAGAAAAGGGGAAAGTTAGCGGCTGATTTGGAGCTTGAGAGGCTTTTTCAGGGTAAGTTAAGCGCCGTCGTGTCTTCGCTAGTCAATATTCGTAGGCAATTAAGGAAACTGTACAACGCATTTTTGGCTACTAAGCTATATGATGAAGAAGTATGTCTTCCTTTCTTTACGGATGAAGATGCAACAATAACTTCAGAGTTAGCTTCAAAACTAGTTCCTCTGGGTGGTAGGCTAGTGACTTATTTGGCATTGGATCCCAAAAAAGTGGTGCTAGAAGTAGAGCAACAGATTTTGAAAGAAAAGTTGGTGAGTATCATAACAAAATGGAAAATCGGCAGCCCGACAAAACAGAAAAAAGCCAAACAAGAATTAGAAGAGCTACTCTTAAGTCATTCTGAGAAAGTAGAATATTTTGCGTGGTGTCAATCCGCTAAAGAACTCAAGATGAGTGATATAGTGGCGTTTCAGGATAAAAGGCAGATTTATGGGCTGCTTGGTTTGAATGAGGAGCAGTCTTTTGATAACGGAGAACGGGTAGTGGCGGTTCGTAACGCTTTAAGAGAACTAGATGCGGTTCTGAATGGTGAAAAGGTGTCCGAGCCTGTTTACCTACCTTTATTCAGCGATGAGGATGCTAGAATTATTAGTACACTTGAGGACAGGTTGGAAAATGTCAAACTCGTCAAATCAGAAAATTTGTTGGAGGGTTTAAGGCAGATAAGTGAGCTTGCTCAACAAGTCCGCAAAAAAAAGTTTAAGCATGAGCTGATGAAACAAGTCATTGGTCATTTGAATTCCGAATACATATCTATTGATGATATAACAGACTATGTTTATCAGCAATTAAGGAAATTTTATAAAAAGAGTAATCCTAAAGTTCTCCTCAAGAAAATTGGTGATTTAATAGAATGCATTGATCAGGTTCAAAATCAGACCAGCGGCTCGTTGTAAACTAAACGAAAAATGCAACTAAAGAAATCCGATTTTTTCAAAAAATCGGATTTCTAGCGACTTTCCCGGCACAAGGATTAGTAGGAGTGCAAGCTAGGTATCAATCGCTGCAGCGCCTCCCTATATTTAGCCGCCGTTTTATTGACAATCTCCGGCGGCAACATTGGTCCTGGGGATTTTTTATTCCAATCAAGGGTTTCCAAATAATCTCGCACAAATTGTTTATCAAAACTGGGGGGACTGACACCAATTTGATACTGATCAACCGGCCAAAAACGTGAAGAATCCGGGGTCAACACTTCATCAATCAAGATCAATTGACCATTCCGATCAATGCCAAATTCAAATTTAGTATCAGCGATGATGATGCCACGCGCTGCGGCATAGTCACGGGCACGACTATAAATTTCAAGACTGACTTCACGCACTTGCTCGGCTAAATGCTCGCCGATTAAGGCACAAGTCTCTGCAAAATCAATATTTTCATCGTGTTGACCAACCTGGGCTTTGCTAGAGGGCGTGTAAATAGGCGTGGGCAATTTCTCAGCAAGTTGTAAGCCATCTGGTAAACTAATACCACAAATGGCACCATTGTTTTGGTAATCTTTCCAGCCAGAGCCGGCTAAATAACCGCGAACAATGGCCTCAATAGGCAAGGGTCTGAGTTTTTTGACAATTATCGCCTGCCCTTGAATTTGTTGATATTCGGTGTTATCAGGTAATAGGATGTCAGCAAGATGATTAGGTATCATGGAGGCGGTAAAATCAAACCAGAAATTTGACAGCGCGGTTTGTACCGCCCCTTTATCGGGAATCGGTGTCGGTAGTACCACGTCAAACGCAGACAATCTATCGCTTGTGACAATCAGCAAATGCTCGTCATCAACCGCGTAGATGTCGCGGACTTTACCGCGTCGGAGCAATGGTAGGGTGTGTAGTTGAGACTCAAACAAGGGTGTAGACATGAGCAAATTTCCTTTGGCTAGTATTTGAAAAAATCACCATTTTATGCGATTTTATTGCTTTTCAACTTTCTAAACAGACATGCCATTATAAATCAATGCCATTAAGTGGTGGCATTGACTTATGCAATGGCATTGAACCAGACAACTATTTGATTGTGCGACTTCATCAAACGATTATACTACTACTTGTTTTATGCAATAGCCTTGCCGCTTACGCGGAACAGGAGTTTGCCTTGTGCAAACCTTTTGCTAAAATTGCCCCCCAACGTCCACAGTTGCCACCGCCAGAGGGTGACTCTATCCGTTTATTTGCCGATAAGGGGCTTGTTGAGGAGAAATTGGGCACCTCTACCTTTAGTGGCGATGTCTTGCTCCAACGGGCGGATCAGGTATTGAGTACACATATCGTCGCCTATGACCGTAATAAAGATGTAGTTAATACCGAGAGCGATTTTATTTTCTGGGATAATGAATTTGTTATCAGTGGCAGCCAAATGAAATTGCGCCCCGGGAATCGAGGTGAAATGAAAGAGGCTGAGTATTGGTTTTTAGGGCGACGGGCACGGGGACATGCTGAAAAAATTATTAAGGAATCTAAAGACATCCTTAGTTTTGAGCAAGCGAGTTATACTACCTGTGCGCCCAATAAAGAAGTCTGGCGTTTGGATGCCAATCAACTCAGGCTAGACACTGCCAATTCAAGGGGCACCGCCCATCATGTGATGATACGCCTTTTGAATATACCGGTTTTCTATTTTCCGTATTTATCATTTCCTATCAGTGATAAGCGTCAATCAGGTTTTTTGGCACCCAGTTTCGGGGGAACGGATGAGACGGGCCCTGAATTCAGTATCCCTTATTATTTCAACCTTGCCCCTCATTATGATGCTACCCTCACTCCCCGTTTTATGTCAGATCGCGGTTTATTATTGAAAACTGAATTTCGCTATTTGACTGAGGCTAGCGAGGGTAACTTAAACCTTGAGTATCTGCCTTATGACAGATCCGAGGGAGAGGGGCGTACTTCATTAGCTTTTAAGCATAAAGGTTATCTAACAGAGCGATGGGCTACCGATCTTGACATCAATTATGCATCTGATGATCGCTATTTTGAAGAATTGGGCAACAATCTCAGCGTCGCGAGTATCACGCATTTGGAGCGGCGCGGGGATTTGTTTTATTATGGTAATGGCTGGAAGGGGCTAGGGCGTTTGCAAACCTTTCAAAGCTTGGACCAAAATCCGGAAACTCGTCCCTATCAGCGCATACCACAATTGCTCTTTAAAACGACTTTGCCCAAACAAAATCGCAAGTTGAATATAGGACTACAGAGTGAATTTGTGCGCTTTGACCGTAATACCGACGTGGAGCCAAAACCAATAGGCAACCGCTTCGATATTCAATCTGCCTTAAGTTTGCCTTGGCGCACATCTGGCACTTTTGTGGTGCCAAAGTTGTCGCTACTTTACACCCATTATGATTTAGACAATGTGACAACCGATGAAAGTACCATGCATAACCGCTTTTTGTTTCGCTTCAGTACAGATAGTGGCTTGTTTTTGGAACGTGATGTGAAACTATTGGGCACAAACTTCGTGCAAACTTTGGAACCCCGTTTATTTTACCGTTATACCTCGTTTCGAGATCAAAGCGATATTCCCATTTTTGACACAGCAGAATATGACTTTTCATTTTTTCAGTTATTTCGTGAAGATAACTTTAATGGGGTGGATCGGGTTGATGATGGGCATCAAGTCACTTTGGGGTTGACTTCACGTTTGCTGGGAAGTAAGACGGGGATAGAGCATTTGCGAGCCAGCCTGGGACAAATTTATTATTTTCGAGATAGGCGCGTGACTTTGCCAGATGAGCCGGTGGAAACCGATGCCTATTCTAGCATTATTATAGAATTATCCGCACAGTTTGCGAAAAATTGGCAGGCTTCATCGAGTGTCCGATGGGATCCAGATATGAAAAGCACTGAGCTTAGTGTATTGCGTATGCGTTATCAGCCGGATTCGGAACGGATTTTCAATCTGTCTTACCGTTTGCGTGACGATTCTTTAGAACAAACAGATATGTCTTTTCATTGGAATTTGAGTCGCCGTTGGAATGTTTTAGGGCGTTGGAATTTTTCACTGCCCTCGAAAAAGACTTTAGAAACTTTTGCGGGTTTGGAATATCAGAGTTGTTGTTGGGCAGTGCGCTGGGTTGGGCGACGTTATTTGAATGATATTGAAGGTGAGAATTATCTGAATGGTTTGTTCTTGCAATTTCACTTAAAAGGTTTGGGCGGGATTGGCAAAAAAGCGAATGCGTTTTTAGAAGAAAGTATTCCGGGGTACCATGATCGTTTTTAATTAATTATTGTCGGAGTCCAAGATTTATCTTGGACGGGCATACAACTATTTGAATTAAAATGAGAAACATTAAAAGCATGATCGCAATTTGTTGCTTATTGATAGGCAACCAAGCAGTGGCTGAGACAGAAATACTCGATTACATTGTCGCCGTCGTCAATGACGATGTGATTGTTAACTCGACTTTGCAAGAGGAACTTCGCATCAGGTTGGATAATTGGCGCAACAGAAACCGTCGTCTGCCGCCACGCGATGTTTTGGAAAAACAAGTCTTAGATTATCTGATTATAACCTCTTTGCAATTGCAATTGGCAAAACGCTCCAGCATTCAAGTCGAAGATACTCGTTTAAATGAGAAGTTACGGCAGATTGCAGCGCAATATCAGATGGATTTACAAAGCTTCCGTCATAAATTGGAGACAGAGGGGGTGAGCTTTGTGCGCTTTCGGGAAACTATCCGTCAAAAGATGATTATTGAACGTTTACAAAAGCAGCATGTGGTCCGTCGCATTATTGCGACTGAGCGCGAAATTGATAATTTTTTGGCGAATCAAATACAACAAGGCACGGCGAGTAACGAGTATCATATTTGGCACATTTTAATAGCGACACCTGAAGCCCCTTCGCCAAAAGAAATTGAAGCCAAAGAGCAAAAAGCTAAGAAAGTGTTGGCAAAACTCAAAGCGGGTGCCGATTTTCAGGCGATGGCGGTTTCCGTATCAGACGCTCGCCAGGTTATTGAAAACGATGGCGATTTAGGCTGGCTAAAAGCGGGTCAATTGCCGACCTTATTTAACAGCGTTGTCAATAAGATGGCTGTCGGTGAGATACGTGGCCCCCTCCGTGATAGCAGTGGTTTTCATATCATTAAACTGGTTGATAAGCGCGATGGCGAAAAAAGCATTATCACTCAAACTCAAGCGCGGCATATTTTGATTAAAACCAATGCGGTTGTGTCAGATTTAGAGGCTCAGAGGCGCTTAGAAGAGTTTAAATATCGCATTGAGCTAGGCCATGATTTTGCACAATTGGCGCGTACTTATTCTCAAGATACGAAGTCGGCTGCTAATGGTGGCTCACTTGGCTGGATCAGTCCGGGTGATTTTGTGCCTCAATTTGAAGATGTGATGGATAGTTTATCTAAAAACGATGTGAGTGAGCCGTTTAAATCGCGTTATGGTTGGCATATCGTGCAAGTGTTGGAGCGCCGAGAGCATGATAATACGAAGCAAGCGTTACGCACTAAGGCTGCTCAACAAATTCGCCAACGCAAATTTGAGGCTGAGTTAGAATCTTGGTTGCGACAGTTGCGCGAGGAAGCTTATGTCGAGTATCGAAACGCGAATAGATAATGTTTTACCCCGTCTTGCTATCACTCCGGGTGAGCCGGCGGGGATTGGGCCAGATATTATTTTACAGTTGGCACAACAAGCTATTCCTGCCCATCTTGTCGCTTTTGCTGATCCTGAGTTGTTGGCACAAAGGGCGGCACAGTTGGGTTTATCTATTCAATTAGTTTCCCTTTCAAAAGGGGAACGACATCAACCGGGCCATCTGGAGGTGATTCCTGTCCCTTTGTCACAGCCGGTGAAGTGTGGCGTGTTAAACTCCGCTAATGCAGCCTATCTGTTAGAAACGCTGCGGCAGGCTTGTCAAGCTTGCATAGATAAGCGTTTTGATGCTTTAGTCACTGCGCCTGTACACAAAGGGGTTATCAATGATGCTGGCATTCCTTTTAGTGGACATACGGAATTTTTAGCGGCGCAAACGGGGGCAAAACAGGTCGTTATGATGTTGGCAACATCGGACTTGCGAGTGGCTTTAGTCACGACACATTTGCCGCTGTCACAAGTCAGTGCGGCGATAACGCCGGGGCGTTTAGAAGGGGTGATACGGATTTTACATTTTGATTTACAAAATAAATTTGGTTTAAGTGCGCCGCGTATTTTAGTTTGTGGTTTAAATCCTCATGCGGGCGAGGGGGGGCATTTAGGCGAAGAAGAAATCCTTACTATTATTCCTACGCTAAATAGGCTCCGTGCCGAGGGTATGCAGTTAATCGGGCCAGTATCTGCTGATACGGCTTTTAAACGTGCTTCTGATGTGGTATTGGCGATGTATCATGATCAGGGTTTACCGGTACTGAAACAGCAGAGTTTTGGGAAGGCTGTGAATGTCACTTTGGGCTTGCCTATCATACGGACTTCTGTTGATCATGGTACTGCTTTGGAATTGGCTGGGACGGGACTGGCTTCAAGTGAGAGTTTGTTTTGTGCTGTGCAAACGGCGCTGGAAATGATAGTTGTGTAAGGTAAGGATTGAAATCGGAAAGTTCGTAGCAGTACAACGGATTTACGGCTTAATAAAAGAAATCCGATTTTTTTTTTTAAAAAATCGGATTTCTAGCTTAACTTAATAGCGCAATTCACTTAACAATGAGGCTATCATGTTCTCTGCTTGCCTAAGATAACTGCCTCCAAACAAATTCAAGTGATTAAGTATGTGATATAAGTTATATAAGGTTTTGCGGGTTGTATAACCCTGTTCTAAAGGCGATGTTTCTTGATAAGCATCATAAAAGCGCTTGGGAAAGCCTCCAAATAATTCTGTCATGGCAATATCGGTTTCTCTGTCTCCATAATAGACGGCGGGATCATAAATAACGGGTTGTCCGTTCTTGCTAATAGCATAATTGCCTGACCATAAATCTCCATGCAGTAACGAGGGCTGCGGCTGATAATTGCTAAAAAATTGTCCTACTTCTGCGATTAATCGTTGTCCTTTGCGGTGTAATCTAGTGTAGCCTTGTTGTGCGGCTAAATTTATTTGAAAGCCTAAGCGGTGCTTTTGCCAAAATGTTACCCAGTCGTTTTCTAGGGTATTGATTTGCGGTGTTGATCCAATGTAGTTGTCGCGGTACCAGCCAAATTGTGGGTAGGTTGTCTGGTGCTGTGCCGCTAGTTGTTGTCCTAAGTCTGAACTTTCTCCGCCAAAGGGTATGTATTCCATCACTAAGTAGGCGTGTCCGCTGGCGGTTCCCCAACATAGCGGTTCTGGCACTTTGATGGCGTCGGCTTGCGCTAATTTTGTTAAACCTGCTGCCTCTGCTTCAAACATGTCTAGGTTTTCTGAGTTGTTCAGTTTGACAAAGTAGTTTTGTCCGTTGCCTTCAATGTGATAGGTGCTGTTGATACATCCGCCTGCGATTGTGTGCTCGCTTTGAACTTGAAAGGCTTGTCCGGTGGTTTTGCTAATGTGTGAGGCAATTGTTTGCCATTTTTGGTGTGACATAAATAATATAGGGTATTTTGGAGTCCAAGATTTATCTTGGGCGTCCAAAATAAATTTTGGACTCCGAATATCGAGTTATAAAGAACAACAAGCTTGCTGAGCTTGCAACCATTTTTCATTAGTATGTAAACTTTTCCAATCTTGTGCCCCTTTTCCGCGCAAACGCATTAAACGAATTTGTAAGGCGGGTGATTTGTGTGTGCCTAAGTTATCAATGATTTGAATGGCGGCTGTCCGATCATTGCAAATCAGTACCATATCACAGCCTGCTTGTAAGGCTTGTTGAGCGCGTGTTAGTGGATCGCCTACCACTGCTGCGCCTGCCATGCTGAGGTCATCGCTGAATATAATGCCTTGAAATTCAAGGTCTTTACGCAAAATATCTTGTAACCAACGCGCTGAAAAGCAGGCGGGTTGGTTGTCAATTTGTGGGTAAATGACATGCGCTGGCATAATGGCTGCTAAGCCATAGCGTATCATGCGTTCAAATGGTAATAAGTCTTCAAATTGGAGATCGACTAAATGTCGTTCGTCAATGGGCACGGCGGTGTGTGAGTCGGCTGCTACGGTGCCATGTCCGGGGAAGTGTTTAGCCACTGCCATCATGCCGGCTTGTCGCATTCCTCTCATCATGGCGCGGGCTAATTCGGTAACGATTTCGGGGTTGGCATGGAATGCGCGATCTGCAATGACGGTACTGATGCCTCGTCCTAAGTCGAGCACGGGGGCAAAGCTAAAGTCAACGCCGACGGCTCGCAATTCGGCTGCGAGTAGCCAGCCCATTTGTTCAGCCAGCGTTAAGCCTTGGCGATTGTTGCGGTCATAAACTTCGCCTAACTTCGCACAGGCGGGAAGCTGGACAAATTCTTCACGAAAACGTTGTACGCGCCCTCCTTCTTGATCGACGGCAATCAGTAGGTGATGTTCACGTAGACTGTGAATTTCTGTGATGAGTGCTGAGAGTTGTGGGGGTGATTCGTAATTCCGAGTGAATAGGATCACGCCTCCGATTAAGGGATGTTGCAATAATTCACATTCTTCGTTGGTGAGGGTGGTTCCCTCTAAATCTATCATTAAGGGGCCTAGTGGCATGTTTTTTCACCGTTTTATTTTACATTTTGTTTCGGGAATGGAGCGAAGCGGATTTCCCGAAACAACTAACATTTTGTTTCGGGAATGGAGCGAAGCGGATTTCCCGAAACAACTAACATTTTGTTTCGGGAATGGAGCGAAGCGGATTTCCCGAAACAACTAACATTTTTGCTTTAGTTTCGGGAAATCGCTCCGCTCATTCCCGAAACAACTAAAAGAACTTATCTAGCTTTGATGACTTTTCACATCTAGGCGATCCCGCAGTTTATCTCCCAAAATATTCACCGATAATACGATCAGCAGTAAAGCTAGTCCTGGGGCTAGAACCATGTGTGGGGCAACTAGCATGTAGCTTGTGCCATCACGTATCATGCTGCCCCATGAGGCGGCGGGCGGTTGTACGCCTAATCCTAAAAATGATAATCCCGCTTCTGCTATTACGATGCCGGCGATGCCAAAGGTGGCTTCAATGATGAGCGGGGCGAGTAGTAAGGGTGTAATGTGATAGCGCAAAATACGCGGTGTCCGTGCGCCTAAGGCGATTGCGGCTAGGACATGTTCTCGGCGTTTTAGTGATAGGGTTTGCGCTCGCGCTAGTCGGGCAAAGCCTACCCATCCTACGACTGATAGGGCAAAAACTACGTTTTCAATGCCCGGTCCTAATATGCCCGATAAGGCTATGGCGAGTAATATTCCCGGAAAGGCTAGAAAGACGTCCATGATTCGTACAATAATTAGGTCAATATAGCCCCCTAGCCAGCCGCTTATTGTGCCAATTAGTGTGCCTACGGTGAGTGATACGAAGATGACCCAAAATGCGACAAAAAATGAGGTACTTGCTCCCATTATTAGGCGAGCTAAAATGGGGCGTCCTAAGTCATCATAGCCTAACCATTCTGATAGGGATGGGGGCTGTAAGATGTTTGGCAAGATAATGTGGTTTGGCTCTAAGGGGAGCCAAGGGCCTAATATGGCTAATAAAAACCAGATGATTAATATGAGTGATGGAATTATATATTTAAACACTGTAACGTACCCGTGGATCTAACCAACCATATAGTAAGTCGGTTATGGTGTTGACTAAGACGTAACTTAAGCTAATTAATAGGATACAGGCTTGTACGAGGGGGTAGTCGCGCCGCTCTATGGATTCAATGGTCAATTGTCCAATCCCGGGCCAAGCAAAGATGATTTCAGTAATTACGGCTCCGCCTAGTAGTGTGCCTAGTTGTAATCCTAGTACTGTGATGATGGGTAGAGAGGCGTTGCGTAGCGCGTGATGGATGATGACCGCCGTTTCACCTAAACCTTTGGCGCGGGCGGTGCGGATGTAGTCTTCATTTAGTACTTCTAATAGTGTTGATCGTACCATACGGGCTAGAATCGCTGCTAGTGCTGTGCCTAAGGTGATGGCGGGTAGTATTAGTGATAGGGGCCCTTCTCGTCCACTGACGGGTAGCCAGCCTAGTATGAGGGAAAATAGGAGTATTAACATGGGCCCTAGCCAGAAATTGGGGATGGATACGCCGAGTAAGGAAAACATCATTGCGCTATTGTCATAAATACTGTCTTTACGCAGTGCCGCGATACTCCCCAACGGCAGTGCCAATAAGACGGCTACCAGTAAGCCGGCAATCGCTAATTCTAAGGTGGCGGGAAAGCGTTCTAACAGTATGTCGAGGATTGGCTCTTTGGAATATAGGGAGTTGCCTAATTCGCCTTGAAATAAGTTGGTTATGTAGTGCCACCATTGTGTCCATAGGGGTTGATCGAGCCCTAGCGCTTCCCGTAAGGCTTCTAAGTCGGTTGGCGTTGCCGTTTCGCCGAGCATGGCTTGCACGGGATCGCCGGGGACGAGGTGAATGAGTAAGAATACTAGGGTGATAACGCCTATTATGACGGTTAGTGTGCTAAGTAGGCGAGTAAGTAGGAAATATAGCATGTTTTTGCTTTTTAGTTAAGTTAAGACTTTTCGGAGTCCAAAATTTATTTTGGACTCCGAATATTACGTCGAGCGCCAATAAGCGAGTCCCATTAATATGCTCCCTGCTATCAGCATGGGTAAGGTTAATAGTTGTCCCATCGTCATCCATCCAAAAGCGATAAAGCCTATGTGTTCATCGGGCGTGCGGACAAATTCTACTATAAATCGAAAGAGTCCATAGCCGATTAAAAATAATCCCGAGACTGCCATCGTCGGGCGTGGGCGTTTAGAAAATAGCCATAATATAATGAATAAAACTATGCCTTCAAGGGCGGCTTGGTATAGTTGCGAAGGATGGCGTGCCATGTTATCAACGTGGGGGAATATCATTCCCCAAGGTAAGTCGGTGGGACGCCCCCACAATTCGCCGTTGATAAAGTTGCCTATCCGCCCTGCTCCTAGTGCAAGGGGGATCAGTGGTGCAACAAAGTCTGTCACTTCAAAAAAACGTCGGTTAATCTTGTGTGCATACAACCACGCCGCGACTAAAACACCTATCAGTCCACCGTGAAATGACATGCCGCCTTGCCAGATTTTAAAAAGGCTTAGTGGTGTAGTCAGAAAGGTGGGGAAGTCGTAGAATAATACATAGCCTATCCGTCCGCCTAATACAACACCGAGTACGCCATAAAAAATGATATCGCTCATCTGTGCTGGTGTGATAATGGCATCTTTTTGTTGTGCTCGTCGTGTTCCTAACCACCAGGCGAGACAAAAACCAATTAAGTACATGGTGCCGTACCAGTGTATTTTTAATGGTCCTAGTTGGTAAAGCACAGGATCGATCTCAGGATATATAATCATAGTAATTGTTTTTAAGTCCAAGATAAATCTTGGACTCCTAGCCGAGGTTTACTGATAAGGAAGGCGCATATCTTTTAAGATACTTTTAACAGTCTGCAAATGCCGCCTACTCACTTCCAACGGTTCTTCAACATCTTTAAGCCGGAGATAAGAACGTCCATTTTTCTCTTTGAAAAAACTTGCGAGCTGCACCATCGCTACCAGTGTGCTACGATGGATGCGTAAGAATTGCCCCGCAAATTCTTTTTCTAAGTCTCTCAATGCTTCATTAATTAAGATTTCCCCCTTAGCCCAACGCAAAGTCACATATTTTTGCTCAGACAAAAAGTAGTAAATTTGATTGACAGGCACTACGCGCCTCTCGCCATGTAGATAGTAACTAATATGAGTGCGAGCGGCGGGAGTCGGCTCGGGTGGGTTGGGGGATTGATTTTGTATAAAGGTATAGGCTCGCTTAAGGGCTTGTTCTAAGCGCTCTTTACGAATCGGTTTCATCAAATAGTCTACCGCATGACGCTCAAAGGCTTCTACAGCATGATCGCTATAGGCGGTGGTAAAAATCACGGCGGGCTGCGGATGCAATGAGGCGAGTGCCTCGGCAGTTTGCATACCGTCCATGCCGGGCATACGAATATCTAGCAAGATGATTTCAGGTTGATAAGCATGAACGGCACTTAAAACTTCTTTACCATTTCTAGCTTCGGCGACAATCTCGCCCATGCCCAATTCTTCTATTAATGCTTGCAAACGATTTCGCGCTAAGGGTTCATCATCGGCGATAATTATTTTCATCATATTGATTTTTATAAGGAAAATACATTATAACACGGTAAGTGTCAGTCTTTCTCTGTACAGTTAATTTTGCCTGTGTACCATAAAAAACCAGTAAGCGTTGTTGGATATTTTGTTGTGCTATGCGATTACCTTTATGTGGAGAAATGGTTGCTGCTAAAGGATTTTCAACTTGTAGTTGAATCTGTTTACCATCAAACAACCCAGTAATGTTAATCGTTCCACCTTCTTCTAAGGGTTGTATGCCATGATAAATGGCATTTTCTAATAAGGGTTGTAGGCTGAGCAAGGGTAGTAGCGCATCTTCAGGTATCTTGTCCACTTTCCAAGCAAGCTGCAAACGTTCTCCAAAGCGTAAGGTTTCAATGTCTAAATACTGCCGACATAGTGTCAGTTCTTTTTTGAAAGTCACAAAGGTTTTTGTGTCTGTTAAACTGGCACGAAATAATTCGGCAAATTCTTCTACCACTTGTTCCGCTTTTTCAGGTTGAAAACGGATTAAACTGGCGATGGTATTCATGCTGTTAAACAGAAAATGTGGACGAATACGGGATTGTAAAGCTTGGGCTTGGCTGTTGGCATTCGCTTTGGTTTCTTTTTTCCATTGGTATTGAACATAAAAGTAGCGCAGAGTAATGGCGCTGATAATGGCACTAATCCCAAGATTGCGCCCTAAAAATAACAGATAATGGTTCGATGAGTATAAGTTCACTCGCCAAGCGATTTCACTGATAAGCCACGTCATCATTAAAATGAGCAGATAGGTTATAAAGCCGGCAATGATGTCATTGTGAGATAACCAACGGCGTATTAGACATAATAGCCCCATACTTCCTAATGTTACCCATTGCATGAATAGTGATGCCATTGCTAAGTCGGTGACGAGGTTTTTTGTCACGTAGTCCCAATCATAGCCCGTTTTGCTGAGCGGTGCTAATACGAAGATAAAGGCGAGTAATTCTGTTACGAGGATTCCTAAAAAGACGGTGTACACTTCGCAACTATTTGGTAAAAATAGGTTATCTTCTGTTTCTGATGTTTTCATTTTGGGGGGGTAGGCGATAAATCGCCTACTACGAACGTTGAGTTGTTTCGGGAAATCCGCTCCGCTCCATTCCCGAAACAACTTTCTTGGTGTTTCGGGAATAGAGCGGAGCGGATTTCCCGAAACAACGAAATCGCCTATAACAAAGGCACAATCAACAGTGCTACAATATTAATGATTTTAATCAAGGGGTTAATCGCTGGCCCAGCCGTATCTTTATACGGATCGCCAACAGTATCTCCCGTCACAGCGGCTTTATGTGTGTCGGAGCCTTTGCCGCCATGATTACCATCTTCAATATATTTCTTGGCATTGTCCCAGGCTCCACCACCGACTGTCATGGAAATGGCAACAAATAAGCCTGTAATGATGGTTCCTAGCAGTAAACCTCCTAAGGCTTGAACCCCTAAAAAGTAGCCAACCAAAATGGGGATTAATACTGGCAATAAAGAGGGTATGATCATTTCTTTAATCGCCGATTTGGTCAGCATATCTACCGCTTTGGAATAATCGGGCTTGGCCGTTTTTTCCATGATTCCGGGAATTTCTTTAAATTGCCGGCGCACTTCAATTACTACACTGCCCGCTGCACGACCAACGGCTTTCATCGCCATCGCGCCAAATAGGTAGGGTATCATGCCGCCGATAAATAAGCCGATAATTATCATGGGATCTGATAAGTCAAAGGTGATTGCTTCGCCGCCATGTTTGGCTATTTCATGTCGGAAGTCGGCAAATAGTACTAGCGCGGCTAATCCTGCCGAGCCAATGGCATATCCTTTGGTAACGGCTTTGGTGGTGTTTCCAACGGCATCTAACGGATCAGTAATATTGCGAATTTTTTCGTCTAATTCTGCCATTTCTGCAATACCACCGGCGTTGTCTGTCACTGGACCATATGCGTCTAGGGCTACGATAATGCCTGTCATGGATAACATGCTCGTCGCGGCAATCGCTATGCCATATATGCCTGCAAGGTAGTATGCGCCCCCTATGCTGGCACAAACGGCTAATACGGGTAGGGCTGTGGATTCCATGGATACTGCTAAGCCTGCAATTACGTTGGTACCGTGTCCAGTCGTAGAGGCTTCAGCAATTTTCTTTACCGGGCTAAATTCGGTCGCTGTGTAGTATTCTGTCACTACGACTAGTATGGCTGTCAACGCTAATCCAATCAGTGCGGCACCGTAAAGATTCATCACTGAATATGTGACTCCATCAATGGTACCAATGTCTCCCATTATCCATACTGTCACGGGATAAAAGGCGATGCCGGCGAGAACTCCTGATACGATTAAGCCTCGATATAGGGCGTTCATAATTTTACCGCCTTCTCTGGCGTTGACAAAGTATGTGCCAACAATGGATGCGATAATGGATACGCCCCCTAGTACTAAGGGGAATAAAATCGCGTTGCTAGCGGTAGTACCTGAAAATACTAGTCCGCCTAGTAGCATGGTGGCGATAATGGTTACTGCGTAAGTTTCAAATAAGTCGGCTGCCATCCCTGCACAGTCGCCAACGTTGTCACCAACGTTGTCGGCAATCACGGCTGGGTTACGGGGATCGTCTTCAGGTATGCCGGCTTCAACTTTGCCCACTAAGTCTGCGCCTACGTCTGCGCCTTTGGTGAAAATGCCGCCGCCCAGTCGTGCGAATATGGATATTAGGGAGCCTCCAAAACCAAGGCCAATCAGGGGGGCAAGGTTGTTAACCATTGTTTCACCCTCTGGCAACAGGCTTTGTAGCACGGCATAGTAGCCGGCGACTCCAAGCAAGCCTAATCCGACGACTAGTAAGCCAGTGATGGCGCCGCTGCGAAATGCTACTGCTAGGGCGTCATTTAGTCCTTCATGTGCGGCTTGTGTGGTGCGAACGTTGGCTCGTACTGAAATATTCATTCCAATGTAGCCTGCGGCGGCGGAAGATAAGGCGCCTATGGCAAATCCAATCGCGGTAAGCCAGTCTAGGGCAAATCCAATGGCAAGCCCAATGATGACGCCGGCAATCATAATCGTGCCGTATTGCCGATTCAGGTAGGCTTTTGCTCCTTGTTGAATGGCTAGTGCAATTTCTTGCATACGTTCATTGCCGTCAGGTTTGCCTAATATCCATTTGATGGATATGGCACCATACACTAAGGCAACAACCGCACAACCCAGCGCGATCCACAGTTCTAGTGGGATAGATGACATTGTTTCTCCTATTTTGATGAGAAGTTATAGATAAGCTTGAACATCAAGCGCGGAGGATTTTACCAAATTTTTTGTCCTTTATGCCAGCATATTCTAAAATACTTATATTATGTATGGTTTTAGTCATTAGTGTAATTAATAAATGTCCAAAATAAATTTTGGACTCCAAGATTGCGTACCGGAGCGTTTTGAAACGTTACGGTTAAGTTAAGCCAAACCTGACAGCTAAAAGTAGTACAACGGATTTACGGAATGAACGGATTATGACTCCTCCGGGGATCAACTGAGGTTTCAGTTGTTTCGGGAATGGAGCGGAGCGGATTTCCCGAAACAAAACAACTACACGGATAGTTTATAAGAAAGGATAAAAACTTAACTCTATTATTCAGTTGTTTCGGGAATGGAGCGGAGCGGATTTCCCGAAACAAAACAA